>NZ_JAPVYV010000022.1:0-1579 GCF_041432055.1 Streptococcus sp. 27098_8_186 | reverse complement strand
AAAATAATTGAGAGGCTAGGACTTTTGTCCCAGCCTCTTTTTTGACCATTCACGACGATTTTCTGACCGATTCTGACAGAGAGCTACAAAGACTGTCCCTTTGAAGTATACTGTATACAAGATCAATAAGAAAAGAGGGATCGTATGTTTCAGGTAGCATCTATTACAAAATCATTTAAGGAGAAAGCTGTATTAAAGGGAGTGTCTTTTTCGATAGAAGAAGGAGACAAAATTGCCTTGCTGGGAAATAATGGGGCAGGAAAAAGCACCCTGTTCAACATTATCGCTGGGCAGCTCCAGGCTGATTCGGGGACGATAAAGACTTCGCTTGATTTTCAAAGGGAAATTGGGATGATGCCTCAGGGGGATCTGCTCATCGAGGATCTAACCGTCGCTGAATTCGTCGAATTAAAAAGCCGGATGAATCAGCTGAAGCAGGCTGATATCAATGGACTCTTAGAAATGGTCGAATTAAGAGAATCAAGAGAGCAGATGGTGGGAAGTCTTTCCGGTGGTCAAAAGAGACGCTTGTCCTTGTTGTTAACTATTTTGAATCATCCAAAGTTGATTTTTTTAGATGAGCCAACGACTGGCATGGACTTGGAAGCAGTGGATAACTTTTGGAAACTACTGGAGCAGCAAGAGTTTACATCTGTTGTGGTGACCCATGATTTTAACCAAATTGATGCCTTTTTTACAAAAGTCTTGATTTTAAAAGATGGTCGAATTGCTGCCGCAAAGTCTGTCGAGGACATTCACCAGGCTGGTCAAACCATTGAGCAGTATTTCCGGGAAGAGATGAATAAAGGAGGGGAACAAGCATGAAAAAGATTCAATTAAAACAAGTTTTACGAAATAAGCGCTTTGTATTATTCACCATTATTTTACCCATAGGCTGGTATATCTTCTTTTATCAGCTTCAAAAAGGGGTTTCGCCAAGTATTTTATTAGGTATTGCCGTATTTATCGGGGTCATTGGCAATAGCCTTGCAACCTTTAGTAAGCGGATCGCCTCAGATATTGGCTTTTATTCTTTTGAATCCCACTTTACAAGCTATAGTGTCAAGAACTATTTATGGGATCAAAGCATCGTACAACTGATTTTGAACAGCTTGATCTTTTTAGCAGTGCTAGTAGTTGCTGTTCTATGTTTTCACTTTCCAGTGACGACTAGCCTGTTGGTACAATTTTTCCTCTTATCCTTGATGGGGATCTACTTTAGCGTGATTGGCTTTGTTCTTGGGGTCAGGGTAGATGCTAAGACGATTGATACCATTGGCTTTCCTGTTATTATTTTGGCCGCTATGACCATTATTCCCTTTGATACGCTTGGCGCGAGTGGAGGATTTATGGACTTGGTTGTCAAGCTACAACGGGCTTTCCCAGGCTATTATTATACAAAGCTGATCCAAGATTTGACCGAGAAACAAACGATCGATGCCACCCAATTAGGACTCTTTGTTGCTGTATTTGGATTGAATTTGCTATTTTTCTATCTGCTCGTACCCAAAGGGAAAATGAGGAACTAAGAGCAGTTAAAAAGAGGCTGGGACAAAAGTCCTAGCCTCTCAATTGTTTT
>NZ_JAPVYV010000021.1:0-2340 GCF_041432055.1 Streptococcus sp. 27098_8_186 | reverse complement strand
AAGCGGACTCACTGAGTGAGGCAGAGGCTGCTTCTGACCCTGACGCACTCACTGATTGGAATTCTGATACAGATTCTGAAGCGGACTCACTGAGTGAAGTTGACGTTTCTTCTGATTCTGAAGTGCTTACTGATTGGGTTTCTGACACAGACTCTGAAGATGACTCACTCAAGGAAATAGAGCTTTCTTCTGACTCTGATACACTCACTGATTGGAATTCTGAAACGGACTCTGAAAGCGATGAGGAGGCCTCTTCTGAAAAAGAGATTGATTCTTCTTCTGATTCGCTGATAGATACTGAATTAGAAAGACCGACACTTGCAGAGATAGCACTCGAGTTAGACAGTGAATCACTGAATCCCTCAGACAAACTCTTCAACTCAGATATTTCCTTTGACTCAGACCCCAATCTAGATGTACTTTCAACCTCTGACAGACTTGAAGAAACACTCAAAGAAAGTGAGCGAATTCGTGGATCTTCTGTCAAAGGAACAGTTACAGTATTTGTCGTATTATCTTTGAAAACAACTGTAACTTCTCCAGTTGCTGAAACTGAGTAGGACTTAAAATCCTTAGAAGATATGAGACGGGGATTCACAGCCTTAAACTTTTCCCACACTTGTTCTTTTTCTGCATCAGTCAATTGAGAGAGATCAGATACTTGCGTGTTTGACTTCACTGCAACAATTGGATTTCGAATCCCGTCATTTTGTGGCAATACTTTAATTCGGAAAGAACGGTCTATAAACTGGTTGTGAGCGTTGGTAAAACGAACTGTAATCGTATATGTTTTCCCGGGTTCCACAACCTCTGTATCTCCCACTTTCCCCTCAATCAGCATGGGAGCAAAGGGGGTTTTCAAAGTCGCATTCGGCACCAAGACACCATCTACCCGCTCACTATTTGGAGCATAACCCATAAAAGTTAGGATAACACCACCATTTCGCTCTCGGACAATATACTGGAGTCTCACTGGATCTGAATTATAGGCAGTGACGAGATGGTTATTTTCAGGTCCACTCATAACGAATGGGGCTCGCAACATTTGATCAGAGCCTATTGCATTCCCATTTCGAGGATCACGTTTTCCTGAAGTGGTACGTAGGACAAGATTGATCAGTCGGTTTCGGGCTGTCTTAGCTTGGTCAACTACTTGGTTTCCCTCAGCTGAAGGATTTGCTAATTGATGACGAATAGCATCCAAGGCCTGCTTCCCAAGGAACACAGTCTCCTTTCCATCTTCTAGAGCTTTAGCTTGGTCAATATACCTATAAATATCCTGTGCTAACTTATAGAGTCGTTCCTCTTGCTGATCCAATTGGATAAAAGAAGGTTCCGTTAAAACCAGTTCTGATAAAGAGGTTGAATTTATTGAAGTAGAAGCTTCTGAACTAGCCATTGAAGTAATCTCAGAAACAGGGGTTCCTACTGATGAAGAGAAGCTCTCTTGACTTGTCAAGGAGTTGATTTTTTCACTAGTTAATGAATTGCCAGCAATCCCTAAAACTAAGCTATCTTTTCCAATTAGACCTATTTCTGAATCCAACTCTGAGCCAAAGCTTTGTTTGTCTTCTTGATCCGCAAAAGTAGGTTGAGCAAGCGATACCGCTCCAAGCAGTGCACCTGTTGCAATCAGCCCCTTCGTGAGAGCCAATTGACTTGATCTGGAAAAGGACAAGGGCGGAGCTCCTTCTTTCCCTCTCCGTTGGAAGAAAGTAATATTTGAGCACGCAACACGCATCCAGTTTTTCCCAGTTTTGACTAATTTAAATCGTGTAATCCGCTCTCCCTTCCAAGACTTTCCATTCATCCTCTTAAATAACACATTTTTCTCCCTAAAAATTATTCTCTTTTGATTATACAGGATTATTGATCATTTTCAATATATTTGACTATTCTTTCATACTTAGTTTTCACTAGAAAAAAGCAAATCTCTTTCGAGACTTGCTTTCACTTATTTTTAAATCCTAAGTTCATCTATATGACAGCAATAGAATGAGTTTGATAGATTAATTCTCATCCTTTTTCTTACGACGACCCAAGACAGCAATACCTGCAAGTAGCGCGGATGCTCCTGCTGCAAACATACCTGTTGACGTTGCTGTTCCTGTTTCTGGAAGAACTCCTTCTGACCCTCTATATTTTTGAGAAGAGCTTGACGATTCAGATTGTGATCTAGTCTGACTCATTGACCCTAAATAAGAAGCTGACGTACTTGTTGACGTCGTTGTCGATTCAGAACTTGATGCACTTACTGAAGTCGTTGTCGATCTTGACACAGACTCTGAAACCGATTCGCTCAAGGAGCTAGATGTTTCTTCAGACTCTGATGTGCTCATG
>NZ_JAPVYV010000020.1:0-3312 GCF_041432055.1 Streptococcus sp. 27098_8_186 | reverse complement strand
ATTCTCTTCTTTAAATTTTTTTAATGAAAAGAGAAAGGCAATCCCGCAAATCATAAGGGATACCGCTGCAACCCATTGAGAATAGAAATAAGCGGCAAATAACTGACTGTCGGTAAACATTTTCCCAAGAAGTCCATTTACCAATCCCTCAAGAAAAGGAATATTCTCACACACAGCAAGGATTGACGCAATAAAGAGAATACTGCCTGCTATCAGAAAAAGATGAAGAATCCATTTTTTTATTCTTTTTTCATCTCTGAGCAGATACTTAGAAGCAATCGCCACTAAAAAAATGAAAACATTCCATATGTTTAAGGCGATAAAATATCTAAAAGTATCCTTGTATGCGCCTATCGCCATCGCTAAAATCAGGATAGGACCGAAAAAATTAATGGCACTTCCCAATAGTGCAAAAAGGCCATCGGCCAAAACCAGATACTTCTTCTTCATGTTCTCACCTCATCTCACACCTATTCTACCACAAAGAGATTTGAAAACAAAAAAAGATAGCCGAAGCTATCTTGATCCGATGCGGAGAGAGGGACTTGAACCCTCACGACCTAAAGCGGTCACAGGATCCTTAGTCCTGCGCGTCTGCCAATTCCGCCATCCCCGCGATTGAGTACTTTACTAGTATATCAATCAACGACTTTTTTGTCAAGATTTTTTTCAAACTTTTTTCAGAGTTTGTCATTTTTTCACAAAAAGGGAGCAGGTCCTTCGACCTGCTCCCTTGATTTTTATTTGCTATCGTGGTTTTCAACTGCCGCTGTGATAAAGGCTGTGTAAAGTCCTTCTGGGCGGTTTGGACGGCTTGACAATTCTGGGTGGTATTGGCAAGCAACAAAGAATTTGTTTTCTGGGATTTCAACGATTTCGACCAAACGGTTGTCTGGTGAAACGCCTGAGAAGACAAATCCTGCTTCTTCGAACTGTTCACGGAAAGCATTGTTAAACTCATAACGGTGACGGTGGCGACGTTGTACCACTTCTTGATTGTCATAGGCAGCGGCTGCTTTTGATCCTCGTTTAAGTTTAGATGGGTAAAGACCGAGACGGAGCGTTCCTCCCATATCTTCCACATCGATTTGGTCCCGCATGATATCGATAATCGGATACTTGGTTTCTGGATCCAATTCGGATGAATTGGCCCCTTCCAAGCCTAAAACGTGACGGGCAAATTCGATACAGGTTAACTGCATACCCAAGCAGACCCCCAACATTGGGACGTCCTGTTCACGCGCATACTTGATGGCTTGAATTTTTCCTTCTGTTCCCCGTTGACCAAAACCACCTGGGACGATGATTCCATCCGCATCTCCAAGGAGTTCTGCCACATTTTCAGCTGTCACATCATTGGCATTGACCCAATTAATCTTGACTTCTGCATCGTTGGCGTACCCTGAGTGCTTCAAGGCCTCAACGACAGAAATGTAGGCATCTTGCAATTCTACGTATTTTCCAACCAAGGAAATCTTGACCTGCTTCTTGAGGTTCATGACCTTGTCGACCATCGCAGACCATTCTGTCATATCTGCTGCAGGAACATCCAATTTCAAATGGTCACAAACGATTTGGTCCATATTTTGTGCTTGCAAGTTCAATGGGATTTGGTACAAGTGCTCCACATCAAGTGACTCGATGACAGCTTCTGGTGCAACATCACAGAATTGAGCCAACTTGTTCTTAATTCCTTGACCAGCTGGCTTTTCTGTACGGATGACCAACATATTTGGTTGAATCCCAAGACCACGAAGTTCTTTCACAGAGTGTTGCGTCGGCTTGGTTTTCATTTCTCCCGCAGCTTTCAAGTAAGGAAGAAGAGTGGTGTGGATGTACATAACGTTTTCAGCACCAACATCTGCCTTCATTTGACGAAGAGCTTCAAGGAATGGAAGGGATTCAATGTCTCCAACTGTTCCCCCGACTTCTGTGATGATGACATCTGAATCCGTCGTCGTCGCTGCTCGTTTGATCTTTTCTTTCAAGGCATCTGTAATATGAGGAATAACCTGTACAGTCGCGCCCAAGTATTCTCCACGACGTTCCTTGCGAAGGACTTCGCTATAAATTTTCCCTGTTGTCACATTTGAGTACTTATTCAGATTGATATCAATGAAGCGTTCATAGTGACCAAGGTCCAAGTCTGTCTCTGCGCCATCGTCTGTGACAAATACTTCCCCGTGTTGGTAAGGGCTCATCGTCCCTGGGTCAATATTGATATAAGGGTCAAATTTTTGGATGGTCACTTTCAATCCACGATTTTTGAGCAAGCGACCAAGACTTGCTGCGACAATCCCTTTCCCGATGGATGATACGACACCACCCGTGACAAAAATATATTTTGTTGACATGTGCTTTCCTCT
Organism: Streptococcus sp. 27098_8_186; assembly: GCF_041432055.1. Taxonomy (NCBI): domain Bacteria; kingdom Bacillati; phylum Bacillota; class Bacilli; order Lactobacillales; family Streptococcaceae; genus Streptococcus; species Streptococcus sp. 27098_8_186. The sequence goes on along the minus strand of NZ_JAPVYV010000020.1, from coordinate 946 downwards.
TCTTCTAATGTTGTAGAGGCCATTCCTCTTTGCAGAAAAAACAAAAATAGCTCCCTAATCCTTAGGGAGCTCTGACCTCAAAATGAGGTGCCCGAACAATATCTTACCGCAAATGGTCTACTTTGTCAAATTGAAAATTTCATGAAAATGATTTTCGCTGTTTACACAACCTTTTCCACTCCATTTTGTGTGACGAGAAATTTCTCAAATTGAAGCTGAGGCATGCAAAGAGCAAGGTCCTTGTGGATTCGCTCCAGCGCTTCTAAACGCATCTCGACTGATGTCTCGGTATTTCCTTGAATGACAAAGAGGGCGTTTTTCGTAGTCTCCTCAAATTTGTAATGGTCACTATCTCGTACATCCAACCAAGCCAGAACTCCTTTTTGATCTCGGTAGACAGGATCTGTCGGTGCGACATGTTTTTCACTAGAAAGGATCGGGAGAAAGAGATCGTCTCTTTGACTCAGTGTAAATTCAATCGGTCCCTCAATCTTATCTAGGTCATGTCCTCCGATCGCGAGAAAAGACTTCAGAGATTCGACATTATAGATATCGATGATGCTATTGATCTGAGGAAGAGCACCTCGATGCTGGATGTTTCGGATAAGAGCTAGGACTGTTGGTGGATTTTTCTTGATGCTACGCCCTACTTTTTGCAAGAGGTCTGTATACCCTTTGATGACAGGAGATGCCACTACTTCTTCTGTCTGACACTGGAGCGCCCTTTGTTCAAGCTCTTTCTTCTTTTCAAGAAAAGAAGGGGGCAAAACTGCTTGAGGATCCACATTCCTAGCAATTCCGACCACAACCGTATCAATACCAAGAGCTACTAAACTTTGATCTAAACGAAAGTCCATCTGAACACCTCCTATTGGGAATCCTTACACGTTTATCATACGACATTTCATCACTTTTTTCAATGCAAACAAAAAGAGAGTGGGACAGA
>NZ_JAPVYV010000019.1:0-3688 GCF_041432055.1 Streptococcus sp. 27098_8_186 | reverse complement strand
GAAAAGTTGGGCCAGGAGCAGACGAGAAAATTTTTTGAAACGGCTAAAAACTACTTCGCGGAGAATTACGGAGAAACCAACGTTGCTTATGCCAGTGTACATCTTGATGAGAGTACCCCACACATGCACTTAGGGATTGTGCCAATGAGAAATGGTAAGCTGTCATCAAAGGTTATGTTTAACCGTGAGGAGCTAAAGCATATTCAGGAAGATTTGCCAAAGTACATGAATGAGCATGGTTTTGAGTTGCAACGTGGAAAGCGAGATAGCAAAGAACAGCATTTGAGTGTGGCGGACTACAAGGAAAAAATGGGGCGTGAAGCTCTTAATCAGGAATTGCTAGATTTAGGAGCGCCAAAATATTGGCATACGGAAGAACGTAGACCTGCAACAATGTCAGAAATTCAAGATTATGAGGACATAGGTTCTTTGTTTGCAGATTCAGACGTGACATTTAACATCCGAGAAGCGACGTTGGAAGAGCGTTTCAAATGGCTAGACACTCATAGAAACGATTTAAGGGCAGATTTAGGACGTTTAGAGGGTGTCCTTGAGAAAAAGATTGACGAATACGGTAAAATCGATTCTGAGGCTTCTGAGAGGCTCTCAGAGCTATCTGAGTTAAATTCTGAGGTAAATAGTCGTCAGGAGGAAATAAAGGGGTTAAAAAGCGATTCTAAGCGTCTGAGTGATGATGTGGTTCGTCTGGAGAGAGCTCATAGAGAAAAAACGCAACTTTTGGTGGAACAATCAAGTAACTTATCGAAAATTTCGTATAGAGATTTAGATAGACGTCGAGTTGCCAAAGAGTTGCAGGAAGAATTAGAAAATGCTACTCCTAAACTGTTTGGCGATGGCTTTAATTTTACTTCGGATTTTGTTGGACGACTGAAGACGTTTGTGTCTGATGTTGTAGAGAAGTTGGAGCAGGCGGTCAATCAAAATGAGTTACTTAGAAATGCACTAGCAGGCATGAAAGAAGCAAAGAGTAGGCTTGAAAATAGCCTATCTCATGCAGAATGGAAAAATCAGCAATTAGAGACCGAAAACAAAGCATTAAAGCTAGAAAACAGGGAGTTGAAAGTTTCTAAAAATCTCTTAGATGACCTTTCTGAAGTCATAACAGAAAAAGAAGTAACCAGTCTCAATAAGCGTTTAGAAAACTTAAGACAGACACGAGAACTGTCTAGGAAAAGACATGAGCCTACAAAAGGGCGGAGTATCTGAGCGATTTATGCCGTGAAAGCTATTTGACAATAAGCTAGGTCAAGTTAGACTGGTTAAGGCGGTTCAGTCTGAACTTTGTTCAGCTGACCGACAAACCAAAGACTAACGACCTAGGTTCCTTGTTGTCAAATAGACCATGGAATAAAGCAAGCGGACATGGTATAATAGCAATATTCTGGCACTAAGCCTTCGAAAGGAGGTGTTTAGCTTGTTAGAACTCATTACTCTTCTTGTTGTTGTCCGAGTAGTGTTGCCCTTAGCGTACGAGTTGGGGAAAGCCTATGGGATGAAGTGGATTGAAAAGCGCTTCGATGACAACGAGAAATAGTGTCACTTTTCACGAACGCTAGTGTGTTGTAGCTAGCGCAAAAAAAGCACCCTAAGTCTTGGCGGACAGGGTGCTTTTCGTTTAGCGTGATGAACTCACTACTCTTGTTGTTGATTAAATTATAACATAGTTTTATAATTGGTGTCAAAAATAGACATTTGTGTTATAATCTTCATGAGGCGCCTCAGCGATACGGTCGGTGGCGTGAAGCTCTTTATTGTCGGGCAACTGGAAACGGATAGCTCAAAGGGCACTATTTTGTGTCGGGTGTGGGACTGCCTTCAGCTTCGAGCTGTAAAGACCCCGAATACGTTTTTAAGAGCTTGGCCCGATAGGGTCTTTTTTTATTTCTTGGGTGGAGAAAATGGGGTGATTTTTTCGTAGAAAAAATCTAAAATCGGGGGGCTACTACGACCCCCCTTTTAAGTGCCGAGTGCCAAATTAAGAAAAAAAGTGCCTTGAACCTTAGAGCCACAAGGGTTTGAGGGGTGCGAGTTTTCGGCGACATTTTGGCGAGTTTTTTGGCGAGTTTTTAAAAAAGTATGGGAAAGTGTTGACAGAAATAATTGAAAGTGGTACACTTGCAACAAGTCCGAAAAAGGAGAATAATATGGCGACAGATAAAAAAAGAGTGCAAGTAAGTTTTACTGACGAACAACATCAAATGTTAGTTGATTTAGCTAAGAGTAAAGGCTTTTCTAAGTCTGCAATCATTGTGTTAGCACTTGAAGAATATTTGAAAATGCAAAAATAAAGAAAGGCACAAAAAAAGCTGTGTTGGTCGCACAGCAATAAGTTTTTGATTTAGGTTAAATATAACATATGGCGAAAGAAAAAGCAAGATACTTTACTTTCCTACTCTATCCCGATTCAATTCCAGAAGATTGGGAAATGAGATTGGAATTGATTGGTGTACCAATGGCGGTCAGTCCTTTGCATGATAAGGACTTGAGTGATGTTGAGGGACAACTCTACAAAAAAGCACATTATCATGTGATTTATGTGGCGAAAAATCCTGTGACTGCTGATAGCGTAAGGGTTAGGATAAAAAGGGCTTTAGGAGAACAAAGCGTTGCTATGGTTCAGATAGTTCTGAATATCGAAAACACGTATTTGTATCTAACGCATGAGTCCAAAGACGCTATCAAGAAGAACAAGTACAAGTACGATAAGGCAGATATTAAGCATATCAATAACTTTGATATTGACCGTTATGTGACGTTAGATGCTGAACAAAAAGATGATATTCTAGACGAGGTCTGCAATATTATTGCAGATCATCGGCTAGCGAATATCTTGGAATTGAAAAATTTTGTAATGGCAAAAGGTTCAGAGTATGGACTGCCGACTATGAAAGTTATCAATTCGGTTCTGCGCTCTCATACTGGGTTGATTCGATTGTATTTTGACGGAGTTTATCAAGAGCGAAAGTATGGGAATTTAGTTCCGTCAGTAGATTATGAAACTGGAGAAGTTTTGAGCGAAGAAGAATAAAAAGCAGACCTTTCGAGGTCGGCTTTTTTGGTCGGACAATAGCGAAGCCGTCCGACTGTCATTTTGAAAAAATGACTTTGGGGGACTTATCGAAGTCGCCCAATTTTTCAAAAAATGCCCTTGCGATTCGAGGGCTTTTTTTGTAGTTCGCCCTGGCATAAAGTGGGCGGACTAGCTCTCTGCAAGAGCCTTCGGAGAACGCACTTTTACGGAGTAAAGTATAGTGCGTTATACTTTACATGGAAGTTAGCCGAAATTTGTGCTAAAATTCTAGCTAGAATGTTATCACAATAGACGAGCAATAGGCTTGCCGGCTCGTCTGTCATTCGCTACTCGAATGACCCACCTGAGGAGGTAAAAGTTATGAGCTACATGGTTGCGAGAATGCAGAAAATGAAAGTTGGGAATTTGGGTGGCGCACATAAGCACAATGAACGGATTTTTGAAAAGCACTCAAACAAAGACATCGACACGAGCAGGTCACACCTCAACTATGAGTTGACGGATCGTGACCGCTCTGTGTCGTATGAACGGCAAATTAAGGACTATGTGAACGAGAACAAGAGTTCTAAACGTGGGATACGGAAAGACGCTGTTTTGTGTGATGAATGGATTATTACGTCAGATAAAGATTTTTTT
>NZ_JAPVYV010000018.1:0-4714 GCF_041432055.1 Streptococcus sp. 27098_8_186 | reverse complement strand
ACAGGGGGCAACCCCCAACTACTTCCGGCGTTCTAGGGCTTAACTGCTGTGTTCGGCATGGGTACAGGTGTATCTCCTAGGCTATCGTCACTTAACTCTGAATGATTAAACATTCAAAATTGAACATCTATATTCTAACAAGTTAACCTTTCGTTGTCAATATCTTCTGACTCTTTGGATAAGTCCTCGAGCTATTAGTATTAGTCCGCTCCATTGCTCACACAACTTCCACTCCTAACCTATCTACCTGATCTTCTCTCAGGGCTCTTACTAACATATAGTTATGGGAAATCTCATCTTGAGGTGGGTTTCACACTTAGATGCTTTCAGCGTTTATCCCTTCCCTACATAGCTACCCAGCGATGCCTCTGGCGAGACAACTGGTACACCAGCGGTAAGTCCACTCTGGTCCTCTCGTACTAGGAGCAGATCCTCTCAAATTTCCTACGCCCGCGACGGATAGGGACCGAACTGTCTCACGACGTTCTGAACCCAGCTCGCGTGCCGCTTTAATGGGCGAACAGCCCAACCCTTGGGACCGACTACAGCCCCAGGATGCGACGAGCCGACATCGAGGTGCCAAACCTCCCCGTCGATGTGAACTCTTGGGGGAGATAAGCCTGTTATCCCCAGGGTAGCTTTTATCCGTTGAGCGATGGCCCTTCCATACGGAACCACCGGATCACTAAGCCCGACTTTCGTCCCTGCTCGAGTTGTAGCTCTCGCAGTCAAGCTCCCTTATACCTTTACACTCTGCGAATGATTTCCAACCATTCTGAGGGAACCTTTGGGCGCCTCCGTTACCTTTTAGGAGGCGACCGCCCCAGTCAAACTGCCCGTCAGACACTGTCTCCGTAGATGATAAACCTACCGGGTTAGAGTGGCCATAACACAAGGGTAGTATCCCAACAACGCCTCCATCGAAACTGGCGTCCCGATATCAATGGCTCCTACCTATCCTGTACATGTGGTACAGACACTCAATATCAAACTGCAGTAAAGCTCCATGGGGTCTTTCCGTCCTGTCGCGGGTAACCTGCATCTTCACAGGTACTAAAATTTCACCGAGTCTCTCGTTGAGACAGTGCCCAAATCATTACGCCTTTCGTGCGGGTCGGAACTTACCCGACAAGGAATTTCGCTACCTTAGGACCGTTATAGTTACGGCCGCCGTTTACTGGGGCTTCAATTCATACCTTCGAGTTACCTCTAAGCACTCCTCTTAACCTTCCAGCACCGGGCAGGCGTCACCCCCTATACATCATCTTACGATTTAGCAGAGAGCTGTGTTTTTGATAAACAGTTGCTTGGGCCTATTCACTGCGGCTGACGTAAAGCCAGCACCCCTTCTCCCGAAGTTACGGGGTCATTTTGCCGAGTTCCTTAACGAGAGTTCTCTCGCTCACCTGAGGCTACTCGCCTCGACTACCTGTGTCGGTTTGCGGTACGGGTAGAGTATGATTAACGCTAGAAGCTTTTCTTGGCAGTGTGACGTCACTAACTTCGCTACTAAACTTCGCTCCCCATCACAGCTCAATGTTATAGAATTAAGCATTTAACTCAATTCACACCTCACTGCTTAGACGTGCACTTCCAGTCGCACGCTTTAGTTAGCCTACTGCGTCCCTCCTTCACTACATACTCTAGTACAGGAATATCAACCTGTTGTCCATCGGATACACCTTTCGGTCTCTCCTTAGGTCCCGACTAACCCAGGGCGGACGAGCCTTCCCCTGGAAACCTTAGTCTTACGGTGGACAGGATTCTCACCTGTCTTTCGCTACTCATACCGGCATTCTCACTTCTATGCGTTCCAGCGCTCCTCACGGTACACCTTCTCCACACATAGAACGCTCTCCTACCATACCTATAAAGGTATCCACAGCTTCGGTAAATTGTTTTAGCCCCGGTACATTTTCGGCGCAGGGTCACTCGACTAGTGAGCTATTACGCACTCTTTGAATGAATAGCTGCTTCTAAGCTAACATCCTAGTTGTCTGTGCAACCCCACATCCTTTTCCACTTAACAATTATTTTGGGACCTTAGCTGGTGGTCTGGGCTGTTTCCCTTTCGACTACGGATCTTAGCACTCGCAGTCTGACTGCCGACCATAATTCTTTGGCATTCGGAGTTTATCTGAGATTGGTAATCCGGGATGGACCCCTCACCCAAACAGTGCTCTACCTCCAAGAATCTCAATGTCGACGCTAGCCCTAAAGCTATTTCGGAGAGAACCAGCTATCTCCAAGTTCGTTTGGAATTTCTCCGCTACCCACAAGTCATCCAAGCACTTTTCAACGTGCCCTGGTTCGGTCCTCCAGTGAGTTTTACCTCACCTTCAACCTGCTCATGGGTAGGTCACATGGTTTCGGGTCTACGACATAATACTAATCCGCCCTATTCAGACTCGGTTTCCCTACGGCTCCGTCTCTTCAACTTAACCTCGCATCATATCGTAACTCGCCGGTTCATTCTACAAAAGGCACGCTCTCACCCATTAACGGGCTCGAACTTGTTGTAGGCACACGGTTTCAGGTTCTATTTCACTCCCCTCCCGGGGTGCTTTTCACCTTTCCCTCACGGTACTGGTTCACTATCGGTCACTAGAGAGTATTTAGGGTTGGGAGATGGTCCTCCCAGATTCCGACGGGATTTCTCGTGTCCCGCCGTACTCAGGATACTGCTAGGTATAAAGACTATTTCGAATACGAGGCTCTTACTCTCTTTGGCTGACCTTCCCATGTCATTCTTCTATAATCTTTAAGTCCACGTTGCAGTCCTACAACCCCGAAGAGTAAACTCTTCGGTTTGCCCTCCTGCCGTTTCGCTCGCCGCTACTCAGGCAATCGCTTTTGCTTTCTCTTCCTGCAGCTACTTAGATGTTTCAGTTCACTGCGTCTTCCTCTACCTATCCTTAACAGATAGGAGTACTAGCCATTAGCTAGTGGGTTCCCCCATTCGGACATCTCTGGATCGTCGCTTACTTACAGCTCCCCAAAGCATTTCGTCGTTTGTCACGTCCTTCTTCGGCTTCTAGTGCCAAGGCATCCACCGTGCGCCCTTATTAACTTAACCTTATTTTTGGTCTTGCGACCTAAACTCTTTAAATATTTACAGCGTTTCGGTTTATTTTCTTGTTACTATTTGATATAGATATTCAATTTTCAATGTTCAATCTTAACACCCTTATAGTGTTAATGGAGCCTAGCGGGATCGAACCGCTGACCTCCTGCGTGCAAAGCAGGCGCTCTCCCAGCTGAGCTAAGGCCCCACAAGACCTCTCAAAACTAAACAAGACCAACGTACAGGTTTCCTTTTCCTTAGAAAGGAGGTGATCCAGCCGCACCTTCCGATACGGCTACCTTGTTACGACTTCACCCCAATCATCTATCCCACCTTAGGCGGCTGGCTCCAAATGGTTACCTCACCGACTTCGGGTGTTACAAACTCTCGTGGTGTGACGGGCGGTGTGTACAAGGCCCGGGAACGTATTCACCGCGGCGTGCTGATCCGCGATTACTAGCGATTCCGACTTCATGTAGGCGAGTTGCAGCCTACAATCCGAACTGAGACTGGCTTTAAGAGATTAGCTTGCCGTCACCGACTCGCGACTCGTTGTACCAGCCATTGTAGCACGTGTGTAGCCCAGGTCATAAGGGGCATGATGATTTGACGTCATCCCCACCTTCCTCCGGTTTATTACCGGCAGTCTCGCTAGAGTGCCCAACTCAATGATGGCAACTAACAATAGGGGTTGCGCTCGTTGCGGGACTTAACCCAACATCTCACGACACGAGCTGACGACAACCATGCACCACCTGTCACCTCTGTCCCGAAGGAAAACTCTATCTCTAGAGCGGTCAGAGGGATGTCAAGACCTGGTAAGGTTCTTCGCGTTGCTTCGAATTAAACCACATGCTCCACCGCTTGTGCGGGCCCCCGTCAATTCCTTTGAGTTTCAACCTTGCGGTCGTACTCCCCAGGCGGAGTGCTTAATGCGTTAGCTGCGGCACTGAGTCCCGGAAAGGACCCAACACCTAGCACTCATCGTTTACGGCGTGGACTACCAGGGTATCTAATCCTGTTTGCTCCCCACGCTTTCGAGCCTCAGCGTCAGTTACAGACCAGAGAGCCGCTTTCGCCACCGGTGTTCCTCCATATATCTACGCATTTCACCGCTACACATGGAATTCCACTCTCCCCTTCTGCACTCAAGTTAAACAGTTTCCAAAGCGTACTATGGTTAAGCCACAGCCTTTAACTTCAGACTTATCTAACCGCCTGCGCTCGCTTTACGCCCAATAAATCCGGATAACGCTCGGGACCTACGTATTACCGCGGCTGCTGGCACGTAGTTAGCCGTCCCTTTCTGGTAAGATACCGTCACAGCGTGAACTTTCCACTCTCACACTCGTTCTTCTCTTACAACAGAGCTTTACGATCCGAAAACCTTCTTCACTCACGCGGCGTTGCTCGGTCAGGGTTGCCCCCATTGCCGAAGATTCCCTACTGCTGCCTCCCGTAGGAGTCTGGGCCGTGTCTCAGTCCCAGTGTGGCCGATCACCCTCTCAGGTCGGCTATGTATCGTCGCCTTGGTGAGCCGTTACCTCACCAACTAGCTAATACAACGCAGGTCCATCTCTTAGTGATGCATTTGCACCTTTCAAATCAATATCATGCGATATCGACTTTTATGCGGTATTAGCTATCGTT
>NZ_JAPVYV010000017.1:0-9193 GCF_041432055.1 Streptococcus sp. 27098_8_186 | reverse complement strand
GCTTATAAGATCCCCTTAATAGAAAGACTAATATAAAAAAAAAGAGAGAAGTGTACACTTCTCTCTTTCTTTTTTTAAGTTGATGGGATCTCAATTAAATCAAGTTCTTTCTCTTTAAGCAAATTACTAGCTAAGACTTGATCATTAAGCATGTTGGCAAACTCAATAGCTTTATTATAAGATTGCTCTGCTTTTTCATAACTTTTTTCCACTTTCAAATAATATTTAGCCTCAAAAGCGTAAATAACAGGTTTGTGTTGGAAGTTATTTGTACTATCAGTTATCTCGCGTAAAACTTTGGTATAAATTAAGTAATCCTCTATTTTTACTTGTATTAAAATTCCTATCAATATTCTTTCAAGTATATAGATACGATCATTATCACTATAATCAATATATAATAAAACTTTTTTAGATAATTCTTCAAAATAAGTTTTATCTTCTAAACCAATAGCACAACAAAGAAAATACAAATTGATAATTAGGAGATCATTGTAGCTATATTTTTTCTTCTTTAAAATCTGTTGAAAATACTCCTCGAGTAAAGATAAGCCATAAGTAATGTCTCGACTACTAAAAACATCTAATTGCACTTGTAAAACTTCAACAAGCAGTTGTTCTTCTTCTGGGAGATGCTCATAAAAATTCTCATATATTTCATCAAACATCTCTTCTAAAATACTAATACGTTTTTCATCACCATAAGTATGAGAACGTATTAATTTATTTTTTAATTCTAGATACCGTTTGGGTATTTCTATTTTTTCTATATCTACTATATCTTTAATGGGAAAATTTAATTTCTGAGATAGAAACAATAATTTAGAAAGAGATACTAACACTTGCCCGTTTTCAATACGTGCAAGTTGACGGATAGTTAATTCAGATTCATCTCCACAAACATCTGCTTGAGTCATGTTTTTATTAAGACGAGCTGTTCGGATGTTATTACCTATTTTCAATTTTAATTCGGCATCTTTATCCTCAATAGTCATATCGTACTCCTAAAATTTATGTTTAACAGTATTATATCATGAAATTAATTATTTTAATTATAAAGATCTGTTTTAGTTTACAAATAGAATACATTTAAATTTATATACGATGAGAGTTTATTGACGTCTATAATTTAACAAGACAACATTTTTCCGAAAAATAATTCTTTTTCGGAAACATAACATTATGTAATAAAACAAGCTTAACCCCTTGACCCTGTAGGCTTTTCTAGTGATAGATGGCCCACAAAACAAACTGAAAACACGTCAAAATGGCTCTCTCAGCACTATTTTTTCGTCAAATTTGTATATATAAAACAAAAACAGAGGATATCCCCTGTTTTTGTTTTATTTCAAATTTTCTACTGCGTAGTTTGCTTCTTCTTCAGTGAAGTTCTCAAAATCAATAAGTTGGGTCTTGAGAGCTTCTCCTGAAAGAGCGAGCGTTTCTTGATAGTTTTTAGCTTTTTCCAACGCTTGCTTTTTGAAATCAACTTTAATGTTTTTAACTGCGTAATCTGCTTCTTCTTGAGTGAACTTCTCAAAAGTAACAAGTTGTTCAGCTAATTTCGCTTTTGAAAGATGGACAGTATCTTCGTATGACTCTGCTTTTTTAAGAGCTTGCTCATTCCAATCTATATTAGAACTTGTTACAGCATATTCAGCTGCATCTTCTGGGAACTTATCGAAGCTAATAAGCTGGTTTTTAAGCCCTTCTTTTGAAAGATGGACAGTTTTTTCGTATGACTCTGCTTTTTTGCGTGCGTTCTTGAATTCAGTTGATACATTTTCCTCGCTTGAAGAAGATGCTTTTTGTTCTGTTTTAGCTTCTGATGCTTTCGCATCTTTTTTACTATCAGAGCCTGAAGAGCAAGCAGTTAAAGCAATAGCAGACAATCCGATGATTGCAAGTGTAGTTACCTTTTTCATAAAACTTCCCCATTTTTTATTTTTCCTATGTAGTAATTTTACTAAATACGGGAAGCGTTTGCAATAAAAAACGAGGTTACTTCCAGAATTGCCACCACTTTTTGTGCTCTAAAAGCAAGGTTTTTTCTTTGTTTTCTCGCGACAAATCCAGAGTTAATATCTGTTGATTCTTCAACAACTCTTGCAAATTCGCGATTTGCTCATTTTTTTCTTTAAGTTCCGATTGTAACACAAGTAACACATCTGTGTCGCTTTCGTGTTGCGTATTTTCTACATTTTCTTCACTAAGCAATACATTTCTTACGTATTCAGAAAGCTTCATTTTACTAGCTTTTGCGCGTTTTTCTAATTCTTTTTTTTCTTCATCTGTAATACGTACGTTTAGACTTTTATGTTTCCCTTGCGTCACGTTGTATCTCCTTTGTAATTCTTTTTCTTTACAATTTTATCACAAATTTCAGGTGATTTTTAACTACAATCGATTTTACGCTCCCATTTCCTTATCAAATCCTTTAGAAAATGAACTAAAGGGGTCTGAGAGGGTAAATATACCATCCTGACATTTAAACTCTTAAAACATAATAAAACAACTATAAAATGCAGCTAAAAATTGAAGCCCTATTTTTTACGATTTAACAATATAACTAAGCTATTAACCTAGTTAAAATTGACGCAAATAAAAAGACGGCTTAACCGTCTTTTTTCAAATTCTCTGCTTTCGCTTTCAACTCTTTCGCTCTTTTCTCTTCTTCAGGTGTTAGAGGTTTCTTTTCGTAGTTAGGGTTGTGGTAAGCTGGCACGTTTGTCTTGCTTGTCTTTTTGCTCGATTTTGCTTTATTAGACTTTTTCGGTTTTGGTTTATTGAATTTGTCTGGATCATACGTTCCAGTCACTTCTTTTTTCCAAGTAAATTCATACCCTAAAACTGGATTTCCACGCTTTTTTGACTTGATTTTTTTGACTTTTAAATCCTCAAAATAGGGAGACAACTGTTTTAAAATCGGAGTGATGACCGCTCTATCGATTTCGCTTGATTTATAGCTACTTGGCATATCTAACAAAAGTTTAAATTCATCAATCTTGAACTCTTTTCGTCCAACCGTTCGCCACTGTTTCAGAAGTCTATAAGCGGTTTTTGCGTAAGTCGAGCGAATGGAAGTAAACTCTTGCAACTCATACTGAGTAAAATTTGCTGATAACTTATTCAAAATATACTCAAAAAGAGGGGATACAGAAACTTGGGCTTGCATGTCTGACAAATCATCTTCCCATTCAACTTTGAAACGTGTAAAAAGTGGCATGTATTCAATAGAATTCTTTGTTTTCTCGATGTATCTTAATTGAGAGATGTTATTTGCTAGGCTATCCATTGTGTCGTAAAATCGCTTATTGTGTTCGATAGAATAGTTTGCCAATTCTGCCAGTTGATGTTTATCGAAAATAAGGTCAGAAGTGCCTTTGTCTCTTGCTTTTGTAATAATCGCAAAAAAGAAATTCATCTCTTCTGCTGTCCATTTTCTCATGATAACCGTGTTTAAATCATTGTGATGCTTAACTACTTCATTAGCCATTAAGAACTCCTTTTCATTTCTTCTTAATTATACCACCAAAAACTTTATAAAGCAAATATTTATATTTGTTCTTAATAAACCGACATTTCTACACCCATAAACCGACATTTCTACACCCATAAACCGACATTTCTACACCCATAAACCGACATTTCTACACCCATAAAACTCGAAAACCATTGGGACTCTAAGGTTTTCGGAGGTGTTAAATATATTATTAAACATATATATAAAATATATATAAATAAGGTCTCACTTCGTTTCGACCCCAAATCTACACCTTCGTTTGATTTTTTGAGGCTTCGCCTTAGAGCCCTTCGGCTCTCGGTCGCTTCGCTCCCAGAGGGCTTGCGCCCTCTTTGTTAGCAGTCAATCCAACATTTGTGATCTTACGACTTACTTTTTGTTTTAAACGCAACACAGCTGGCCTACAAGGGAGTATAAAGCTAGAGGGTCGATGATGGCTATTTACACTAGATGAATTCTGTAATTTAGATTATAAAGCCAATGGAAAGACGGCTTAAAGCCGTCCGCTTTTGGTGTAGATGATTTATTTAAGTTAGCAAAAGTAAAGTGAAATGGCAGTAAAACTAAACTTTTTTTTGAATCAGGTTTACTTTAAATAATCTCACTTAGATTTAAAAACAACAAAAATGGCACTTTTTAACAACACTTTTTTAAAATTGTTGTTTTAAATTCAATTTTATACAGTTTATACACTTTGCTTCAATTTTAAAAACCCTTGGGAGAGTAAGGTTTACACGTCCTATTATGTAAGTGTATAAATTTATCTACCTTTTTTGCAAAACATAGATATTAAAGTAGATAAACTGTATAAATTATAAATTGCTTAGATTATCTATCTACTCAAATCCAGATCATCTCTCTCAAATACCCTGTCTCTATCTCCATCTTCCAACTCAAGATCCTTTCTCTGAATGATCTTTTCAGCAATTTCCTCACGTTCTCGATCTGTCAGATAATACTCTTGATCCTGTAACTGAGATCTGTATTTATTTCTGTCTTCAACCATAGAGGTCAATTCTTTAGACAAGTTATCATTTTCTTTGATTAGACTAGCCATTTCTTCTTTTAGTTTAGCAATTGTAGCCCTCAGACGTTTTACAATTCCTAGACCGAGAATATGCTCTTTGAAATCACTCAGCAACTGCATCAACGGCCCTCTGTCAGCCCTACGGGCCAAATCGTCAAAGTCTTTTTCTGGAACCATTACATAGCGTTGCTTTTCCTTGCCAAAACCTTTCTCTTCGATTTTATAGTTCCGTTTGTCGTCAATCGGTTTTTTTGCAATCAGCTGCATCTTCAGCATCGCATCTACTGCTTCATCTTCGATTCGCTTCAAGTCAAGCTGTTCAGCTTTGCTAGCGATCTCATCGTTACCCTCCTTTATCAATCTAGCTTGTTGCCTTTTGCGGTCTTTAAATGCCTCTTCTCGTTTTTGAAATTTTTCTTCTTGTTGTTTCAATCGCTCGTTTAACTCATTCATCTTTTCTTCGTGAGCTTGTTCTTCTCGCTGGATTTTAACAATCTGACTTGATCTTCGATTCTCAATGTATTCCATCGCGTCTTTGTATTCGCGCATATCCTTGATATCATTGGTTTGCCCAGCTTTTCGGTCGATTCCGATTTCATGGACAAATTCATGTAGACGATGGATTTCTGCATCTCGAAACGCTTTAAACTGTTCTCGTCCGCTTGGCCCAAACCCTTCCTGTTCCAACGCTTTTCGAAATGACGGTTGGACTGAAAGCCCATTTTTATATCCAGTTGCCGTCGGAACCACGTTAAAATGAGCATGAGGGGCCCCAGATTCGTCCAAATGGACGATTGCGTTGTAGATAGTCATATTACTATGTCGCTCGTTAAAATCGCTCACATAGCGCGCCAGGGCTTCTCCCACCTCTTGCTTTTCTTCAAAACTCAATTTTTCCCAATCAGCTTTGTTTCCGACGGCCACAATAAACTCTCTCTGCAGGTCCAGATTTTTGGACTTCTGGACGTGTTTATAATAATCATCGATTTTCCGATCTTTGCGTTTTTGCTTCGCATTATAAGCGTTCAGTGCATCATCAAACAGATCATGATAAACATCTTTAATATCACGTTTGAAAATCTGAATATTGTATTTCGATTTTTCGCGTTTGATATGTTTATGAGCATCGCTTTTAAATTCCTTTTCTGTCAATTCGCGGTTATTGTGTCTTATATTCGTTTGTTTTGGGTTTGTTTTGAAGGACAATGTCATTGTTTTATTCATGATTTAAACCTACCTTTCGAGAGTTACTCTTTAAGAGTTACTCATAGTATGCCATTTTTTGTTAAAAAAAAAGACAAGATAGAGAAAAAAGCAATACTCAAAAAATAACTAGGATAATAATCTAGTTATTAAAAATATAGATATATAAAGAGATCCATATTTTGCCTATCTCGTGGGTTTATATACAAGTCCATGAACAATCCAAATAATGGTCTACATAGTAGACCACGAAATAATAAAATTATGGACCATATATAAGCCCATGATTTATTTAAAAGATGGACTACATACAAGCCCATTAATGGACTTAAACGTGGACCAGTATACAGAACCATCACTAAATTAAAAAAGCGTAAGGTAGCCCGAAAAACGGGCTATGACGCAGCGCTATCGCTATTCTGCGTCGTTATTGTCGATTGAAAACAGACTTAAAAATAATAATCTACAGTCGAGATTTAGCAGGAGTTTCTGTTACTCTTTGGCAAAGAGTAACGTTTTTGCACCTTTGACACCACTGCGTGGCGTACAAAGGTAAAACGCTCCTGCGGAGAGCTTGGGTTGCACCCCTTTTTTGCCCCATCATGGTCCAAAAAATTCACTGCGTTTTTCGGCCCACTTTTGTGGTCTCGAAAAAATCGGCGCGAACAACGCACCGAAAAAATTGCGTGAAGCAATTTTTGCTTGCCCATTTTTTGCTAACAAAATAATTTCAGCTGCGCTAAAATTATCAGCAAAAAAATGGTCTTTGCCTTCGCACGAACCAACGTGCAATTTGTCCGCGAACCGCGCAGACAAAAAAGAGAGAGCTTACAACTCCCTCTCTCAGCCATTTAATAAACTTGATAACCGTATTCATTGCGTTCTACAGTAATTTTCTTCTTTTTGCTTTCAAACCTCAACAAGCCTTTACTAGTATATGGTCTGAGGAGAAAGAAATATTAGAAAAGCAAAAAAAAGGAAATATTAGCTCAGTTTGATAAAACAGAAGATTATACAAAAGCAAAATAATTGGAGACCTATTAGGAAAATCAAAAAAACTTCATTGATATAAGATGTAAATTTTATAAAAAACAAAAAAAGTTACCTGATTTGTTTTTTTCTAAGAGTTTGAATTGCTCTCCTTTCATACTAATTTGTAGTTTAACTTCCTAATTTTTTATTTTTTTTAATTTACCCGGAATAAAGTAAACTGGTCTACAATAAATAACAATTGCTACAGTAGATCCCACAATAACTCCTAATAAAATCATGAGATTTTTCCTTTCTTTCAATAAACTATAACAATGAATTCAATTCACAATAAAGGAATATACCGACTGCAACACCAATAATAAATTTTTTAACCATAAAATTTCTCCTTTGCTATATTCTTTTAAATAATTACATGACTTGCGACAAATCAACATATATTAACAAGTACATAAAACAGGTATTTTAATGTTCATTAAGCATACTCATTTTCTCTGATTTCTATTACCTGTTTTTTAAATAACTTTTTTTGAGCTTTTGGCTTCTTATTAAACTTAAGTGATAATGATGTAAGGATTAACAAACCAATAATCCAAGCTACTAATACTTGAAAAGAACGACTAGTTAAACTAAAATCTGTTTTTGTGAATAATTCAGTATAAGCTCCAAGAAAAGTATAATTAATGAAATTAGCGATATCAGTATTCATTTGAGATAAATTTGGTCCCATTGCAATAATCAACATAATAGGCAAACCGTTAATTTGAGCTTTTGATTGTGTCGAAGAAATAGCAGCAATACATAGATTGATGAGAATAACAGCCATAGCTGTCAACATGACTACTAAACCATACTCTAAATAAATTTTAGAAATATCTGCACCTGCAATAATAGGGAACAAAATCATATTTAAAATAGTAATTACGACTGGATGTACTAAAACCGAGATAAGATATTCGTATGGCCGTACACCACTTAGTAAAAGCGTTTTAAGATTATTTTTTTCCTTTTCTTCAGCAATGATAGTAGAAACTGTACTGCCGACAGACATAGCAATAGCCGTTGATAAACATAGGAACATTAAATCGAGCCCCTTGTCATCTCCCAGGTTCATAAAATTCTTATAGATAAATAGCAAACCATAAGGCATCAACACTTGGACCAATAAATTTTTATTTGCAATAATAGTTTGGTTTCTTAACCATACCAATGCTTTAAGTCGATTAAACATTTAATTTTTCCCCCGTTAATTCTATAAAGATTTCTTCCAAAGTCGGTTCACATGAGTGGATAGAAATAATATCATTGACGTTCAATTTTGTTAATTCTGAAAAATCAAAGATTCTTTCTTCACGATTTTTGTAAATAACTTTTATCCTTTTATTTGTGTTATATTTTTGAATGATATCTGCTGGATTACCTTGTTCAATGAGTTTTCCTTTATTTAACAACGCCAAATTATCACATAATAAAGTAGCTTCATTCATATCATGAGTAGTTAAAAAGATTGTTGTACCATTTTCTTTTAAATCGACTAACAACTCATGAATTGATTTTGAAGTTGTTGGATCCAAACCACTTGTTGGTTCATCCAAAAATAGAATTTTAGGTTGATTAATTAAAGCACGAGCAAGTAGCATCCGTTGCTTCATTCCAGTAGATAATTGCTCTGCCAATATACTTTTGCTCTCTAGCAACCCCACTTTATTAAGCAACTCATCTACTCTATTTAAATTAACGCCATAAAGCTTCGCGTATAATAGTAGGTTTTTTTCTAGTGATAATTTTTCATAGAAACCACTCTTATCACTAACAATTCCGATTTTTTCTAAATCTGTAGAATTTAGACTATGAGAATCCTTTCCCAATAATTGGGAATTTCCACCATCTTGTAATAGTTGACCAGTGAGAATATTTATCATAGTTGTTTTCCCAGATCCAGAAGGACCTAAAAATCCAAAAATCTCTCCTTCTTTAATTTCAAAATTAATTTTATTTAAGGCAATTTTCGTACCAAATGTTTTTACGATATTCTTTGAAACAACAATTGAGCTCATCACTCTTCCTCGCTTTCTGTTAAATCAGTAATTTCAATCATTTCAATATCTTCATCATTTTCATATATCAATGTTTCTTCTTCATTAGGGGCTAACACTAGAATTTTAAATAATTTATGATTTACCACTATTTTGCACAAACTGCTCATTTCTGAGTAATTTTTAATGGTAATCATTTTTTGTTCAACAAATTGAGAAGATACTTCGCATTTTAAATACTTAGTCATTAATAGAACATCCAAATAAAAGTTGATAGTAAAGTAGTAGCAAATAACATAAAATTCTCCTTCCTTCCTTGGGATGTAACCCCTTTCTTTATGGTTCTATTGTATTTCAAAACAAATAAAAAGAACATGACATCTAAGTCAGGTTACTAATTATTTTTTTTTTTTT
>NZ_JAPVYV010000016.1:0-20807 GCF_041432055.1 Streptococcus sp. 27098_8_186 | reverse complement strand
GGTGTTGGCGGTGTTGGCGGTGTTGGCGGTGTTGGCGGTGTTGGCGGTGTTGTTGGTGGCGTTGTCGGCGGTGTATTCGGTGGTGTTGTTGGTGGTGTATTTGGCGGTGTTGTTGGCGGAATAACAGTGTTGTTAAACTCTGTATCTTCTGGCAACTGAGTAATAGCCGTCAATACTTTACCGTCTTTGTTAATCATAATACCCACAGTGGCAACCATCTTATCGTATTCGATGCTAGAATCTTTGCCACGGATTTCTTCTACATGGTAGAGATGAGTTCCTTCTTCACCACGTTTGAATTCAAGATTTGAGAAGGTGATCTTACCAGCCGCATCATTGGTTACGGTTTCGATCACATTTCCTTTTTCGTCCTTAAGAACGAAACTGAATTCACCAGCCTTCAATGCACGACCTTCCAATTTCTTAGTGAATTGGAATTGAACCTTAACTGGAATGTTGACTACACGTTTTTCAGTTGGTTTTTCTGGTTTTTCTACAGTCTTCTTAGTTGGATCGTATTGGTGTACGATTTGTGAAGCTGTATTTTCAATGTCCACACCATCTTGAGCAGATTGTTTAATTTCTGCAGGAATTTCAAACTTGTAGTAACGTCCAAAGGCCAACTTAGTTGTGTCGATAACTTGTGTATTTTCTGCGTCTCCAAGTGACTTAGTCAAGTCTGCTTTAGATGTTGCAGTAATCACACCGTTTTCAACCTTGATATCAAACTTAGCTGTTACATCTTCTCCTGTTACAGAGTCGTATGCCTTAATATCAGCTCCGTTGACAGTCAAGTTCGCACTATCATATTTATCTGTCACACCAACAGATTGAATATTGTGTGCTTCAGTGAATTTAGTTGTATCCAACCATACTTGGTAGTATACCTTGTCACCTTTCTTGAGTGTCTTCGTATTGATATTTTGAGCTTCGTTGTTATCAGTCTTATCAACGTAAGGGTTCGCATTTGTTTCCGCAACCTTATCCTTCAACTCTTTATCATCGTCGAGAAGTTTCACACCTGTAAGATCGAATTTAGATTCGTTCAAGATGTATTTCTCTGGGTTGAATTCTGGAGTTTCAGGTGGACGAACAGTGTTGTTGAATTCTTTATCCGCTGGATCCGTTACCTTAGTAAGGAGAGCTTTCGCTGTTCCATCATGAGAAACTTCAACTGTTACAACTGCTTTCATCGTGTCGTAAGTAACGGTTGTATCAGTTCCTTTGACTTCTTCTACTGTGTAGTTGTAAGTTCCTTCTTGACCTTTCTTGAATTCAAGAGCTGAGAACTTAACGTTACCAGATGCATCGTTCTTCACAGTTTCAAGAGTATTACCATCTTTATCCTTAAGAACAAAGCTGAATTCGTTAGCTTTAAGCTCACGGCCTTCCAAACGTTTCGTGAAGTTGAATTCTACTGAAACAGGGATGTTCACAACACGTTTTTCAGTTGGTTTGTTTGGTTTCTTCACTGTCTTGCTTGTTGGATCGTATTGGTGAACGATTTGAGCTGCAGTGTTTTCAATATCCGCACCACCTTTAACAGTATCTTTCACTGTTGCTGGGATGTCGAACTTGTAGTAACGTCCAAACGCAAACTTAGTTGTGTCGATCACTGGAGTATTTTCTGCGTCTCCAAGTGACTTAGTCAAGTCCGCTTTAGAAGTTGCAGAGATCACACCGTTTTCAACCTTGATATCAAATTTAGCAGTCACATCTTCGCCTGTTACAGAGTCGTAAGCTTTGATGTTTGCAACATTGATGTCAAGTTTGTCTTCTTCGTAGTCATCAGTAACACCAACAGATTGGATGTTGTGCGCTTCAGTGAATTTCGTTGTATCCAACCATACTTGGTAAACAACCTTATCACCACGTTTCACAGTCTTAGTATTGATGTTTGCTGCTTCATTATTGTCAGCCTTATCAGCGTAAGGATTTGCGTTTGTTTCCGCAACCTTGTCTGCCAATTCTTTATCATCATCAAGAAGTGATTTACCAGTAAGGTCGAATTTCTCAGCGTTCAAGATGTATTTCTCTGGGTTGAACTCTGGAGTTTCTGGAGGAGTCACCTTGTTGTTAAATTCTTTGTCCGCAATGTCGCCAACTTTCGCGATCAGAACTTTAGCTTTTCCGTCGTGTGAAACTGTGACTGTTACATTCGCTTTCATAGTGTCGTATGTAACGGTTGCGTCAGATCCTTTAACTTCTTCTACTGTGTAGTTGTGAACGCCTTCTTGACCTTTCTTGAACTCAAGTTTAGAGAACTTAACGTTACCATCTTTATCGTTCTTCACAGTTTCAAGAGTATTACCTTTTGAATCTTTAAGAACGAAGCTGAATTCGTTAGCTTTAAGCTCACGGCCTTCCATACGTTTAGTAAAGTTGAATTCTACTTCAACTGGAACGCTGTTGACACGTTTTTCAGTTGGTTTTTCAGGTTTTTCAACTTTCTTAGTAGTTGGGTTGTAGTAGTTCACTACTTGAGCCGCAGTATTTTCGATGTCTACTCCGCCTTTAACGTCAGCTTTCACTGTAGCTGGGATATCAAACTTGTAGTAACGTCCGAATTCGAATTTAGTTGTGTCGATGACTTGTGTGTTTTCCGCGTCGCCAAGTGACTTAGTGAAGCCAGCTTTCAAGTTCGCAGTGATCACACCGTTGTTCACAGTGATATCGAATTTATCTGTTACTTCTGCGCCTGTTACAGAGTCGTAAGCTTTGATTTCTGAACCATCAACATCAACTTTAGCCTCATCGTAGTCATCTGAGATTCCTACTGATTGGATGTTGTCCTTGTTAGCTGCGTCGAATTTAGTTGTATCCAACCATACTTGGTAAACAAGTTTTTGACCTGGTTTAACTGATTTAGTGTTGATATTCGCTGCTTCGTTATTAGATGCATCGTCCGCATATGGGTTCGCATTGGTATCTGCGTACTTGTCTGCCAACTCTTTATCATCATCTAATAATGAAGTTCCAGTCAAATCAAATTCTTTTTCGTTTAGAACATATTTTTCTGGATTGAATTCTGGAGTTTCTGGAGGTGTTACACGGTTGTTAAATTCTTTATCCGCAATGTCGCCTACAGTCGCGATAAGTACTTTAGCTGTACCATCGTGTTTCACTGTGACTGTTACATTCGCTTTCATGGTGTCGTATGTAACGGTTGCGTCTGTGCCTTTAACTTCTTCTACTGTGTAGTTGTGAACGCCTTCTTGGCCTTTCTTGAACTCAAGTTTAGAGAACTTAACGTTACCATCTTTATCGTTCTTCACAGTTTCAACTTCTTTACCAGTTGAATCTTTAAGTACGAAGCTGAATTCGTTAGCTTTAAGCTCACGGCCTTCCAAGCGTTTAGTGAAGTTGAATCCTACCTCAACTGGTACGTTGTTTACACGTTTTTCAGTTGGTTTGCTTGGTTTTTCAACTTTCTTAGTTGTTGGGTTGTAGTAGTTGACTACTTGAGCCGCAGTATTTTCAATGTCTACACCACCAGGTACATCAGCTTTCACTGTTGTTGGGATGTCGAACTTGTAGTAACGTCCGAAGGCAAATTTAGTTGTGTCGATGACTTGTGTGTTTTCTGCATCGCCAAGTGACTTCGTGAAGCCATCTTTAAGGGTTGCAGTGATCACACCGTTGTTCACAGTGATATCGAATTTATCTGTTACTTCTGCGCCTGTTACTGAGTCGTAAGCTTTGATCTTAGTAGAATCAAGATCCAACTTAGTTTCATCGTAGTCATCTGAGATTCCTACTGATTGGATGTTGTCCTTGTTAGCTGCGTCGAATTTAGTTGTATCCAACCATACTTGGTAAACTAATTTTGATCCACGTTCAACAGTCTTAGTATTTAAGTTTTCCACTTCATTATTGATGGTATTGTCCGCATATGGGTTCGCATTGGTATCTGCGTACTTGTCTGCTAACTCTTTATCATCGTCAACGAGTTTGTCACCAGTGATATCGTATTTCTCTTTAGAAACAACGTATTTCTCTGGTTGGAACTTAGGTTCTTCTGGTGGAGTGACAACGTTGTTGAACTCTTTATCGGCAGGATCTGTCACGTTTGTGATCAAGGCTTTCGCTGTACCATCATGACGAACTTCAACTGTGACGACAGCTTTCATTGTGTCATAAGTTACGGTTGCGTCTGTTCCTTTAACCTCTTCTACTGTGTACTTGTAAGTACCCTCTTGACCCTTCTTGTATTTAAGGGCAGTAACAGTTTCACCTGCTTTATTGGTGTAATCTACTGGAGCAAACTTAATCTTACCAGCTGCATCGTTGGTTGCAGTCGCAATCACAACATTGTCGCTGTCTTTCAATTCAAATGTGAATTCGCCAGCTTTCAGATCACGGCCTTCCAATTTCTTAGTGAAGTTGAATTCTACTGAGATTGGAACACTGTTAACACGTTTTTCAGTTGGTTTGTTTGGTTTTTCAACAGTCTTGCTTACTGGGTTGTAGTAGTTAACAACTTGTGCTGCCTTGTTTTCGATATCTGTACCAGCTACAACATCGTCTTTCACTGTTGCTGGGATATCAAATTTATAGTAGCGTCCAAACTCGAACTTAGTAGTATCAATGATTTGAGTATTTTCAGCGTCGCCAAGTGACTTCGTAAAGCCAGCTTTCAGGTTCGCTGTTAGAACACCATTGTTATCAGAGATATCGAATTTCGTCGTAACGTCTGCACCAGTAACGGAATCGTAAACTTTGATGTCTGACGCATTAACAGTCAATTTATCCTTGTCGT
This sequence comes from Streptococcus sp. 27098_8_186, assembly GCF_041432055.1. NCBI lineage: Bacteria > Bacillati > Bacillota > Bacilli > Lactobacillales > Streptococcaceae > Streptococcus > Streptococcus sp. 27098_8_186. The sequence goes on along the minus strand of NZ_JAPVYV010000016.1, from coordinate 16,048 downwards.
AGTTATCTGTGATTCCTACTGTTTGGATATTGTCTTTGTTGTTTGCGTCAAATTTAGTTGTATCCAACCATACTTGGTAGTAAAGTTTTTGGCCACGTTCAACTGGTTTCGTATTCAAGTTTTCATCTTCGTTGTTGGCAGTTGTATCGACATATGGGTTTGTATTTGTTTCACCATATTTATCTGTCAATTCAGAATCGTCATCAACGAGCTTCGTACCTGTAATATCGAATTTCGCTTTAGAAACAACGTATTTCTCTGGTTGGAACTTAGGTTCTTCCGGAGGAGTTACCTTGTTGTTGAACTCTTTATCAGCAGGTTCTGTCACGTTTGTGATCAAGGCTTTGGCAGTACCATCATGACTTACTTTAACAGTTACCACTGCAGCCATTGTATCGTAAGTGACAGTTGCGTCTGTACCCTTAACCTCTGTTACAGTGTAAGTGTACGTACCTTCTTGACCCTTCTGGTATTTAAGGGCAGTAACCGTTTGACCAGCTTTGTTTGTGTAATCAACTGGAGTGAACTTGAAGTTACCGTTTGCGTCGTTGGTTGCAGTCGCAATCACAACATTGTCGCTGTCTTTCAACTCGAATGTGAATTCGTTAGCTTTAAGAGCACGACCTTCCAATTTCTTAGTGAAGTTAAATTCTACTGAGATTGGAACATTGTTGACACGTTTTTCAGTTGGTTTTTCAGGTTTTTCAACTTTCTTAGTAGTTGGGTTGTAATAGTTTACAACTTGAGCCGCAGTATTTTCGATATCTGCACCAGCTACCACATCGTCTTTCACTGTTGTTGGAATATCGAACTTGTAGTAACGTCCGAATTCGAATTTAGTTGTGTCGATGACTTGTGTATTTTCTGCATCGCCAAGTGACTTCGTGAAGCCATCTTTCAAGTTAGCAGTGATCACACCGTTATTGACAGTGATGTCGAATTTATCAGTTACTTCTGCACCTGTTACAGAGTCGTAAGCTTTGATGTCAGCTACATTAAGATTTAATTTAGCTTCATCATAGTTATCTGAGATACCAACTGTTTGGATGTTGTCCTTGTTAGTTGCGTCAAATTTAGTTGTATCCAACCATACTTGGTAAACCAATTTAGAACCACGTTCAACAGTCTTGGTGTTCAAGTTTTCTGCTTCGTTGTTTGATGCATCGTCCGCATATGGGTTCGCATTTGTATCTGCGTACTTGTCTGCCAACTCTCTATCATCGTCAACGAGCTTGTCACCAGTGATATCGTATTTCTCTTTAGAAACAACGTATTTCTCTGGTTGGAACTTAGGCTCTTCTGGAGGTGTTACACGGTTGTTAAATTCTTTATCAGCAGCGTCTGTTACGTTGGCAACGATGGCTTTCGCTGTACCATCGTGTGAAACAACCACTTTAACAGTAGCCACCATTGTGTCGTAGTTGACAGTTGCATCTGTACCAGGAGTTTCTTCAACTGTGTAGTTGTAAGTCTTACCAAGATCATCGCGACCGAATTCAAGAGTCTTGAAGACGATCTTACCAGCAGCGTCATTCTTCACGCGTTCAACTTCAACGCCGTCTTTCTTCAATACGAATTCGAATTCGTTGGCCTGAAGTTCACGACCTTCCAAACGTTTCGTGAAGTTCATTTCCACTGGAACTGGAACGCTATTGACACGTTTTTGTGTTGGTTTTTCAGGCTTTTCAACCATCTTGCTTACTGGGTTGTAAACATGAACGGTTTGGTTGGCTGTATTTTCAATATCAGCACCAGCTTTAACAGATTCTTTCACAGTTGCTGGGATATCAAATTTATAGTAACGTCCGAATTCGAACTTAGTTGTGTCGATAACAGGAGCATTGACTTTATCTTTGATAAATGCTTCTTTAGAAGTTGCAGTGATTGTACCGTTTTCAACTTTGATGTCGAATTTATTGGTTACTTCTGCACCAGTTACTGAATCATATGCTTTGATATCAGCTGCATTGACGTCCAATTTATCAGCGTCGTATGTATCCGATACACCAACGTATTGGATGTTGTTTGCTTCAGTGAATTTAGTCGTATCTAGCCATACTTGGTAAACCAATTTAGAACCACGTTTAACTGTCTTAGTATTCAAGTTTTCTGGTTCGTTGTTGGTTGTCTTGTCTACATATGGATCTGCATTTGTTTCAGTGTATTCATTTGTCAACTCATCGTCGTCGTTCATCAACTTGTTGCCAGTGATGTCATATTTCTCTTTAGAAACGACAAATTTTTCTGGTTGGAATTTAGGAGTTTCTGGAGGAGTGACTTTGTTGTTGAATTCAGTATCTTCTTGAGTGTCAGTTGATTCACCAGCAGCATTCTTACCGCCTGTTGAAGCAATGTCTGTAACAGTTGTTAAGGTATGACCATTCTTAGCAACTTTTACACGGACAAATGCTTTCATGGTATCGTATGTCATACCAAATTCTTTATCTGCATCAGCTGGGATGACTTCCTCAACAGAGTATGAGTGGGTACCAATTTTAGTATTGTCATATGACAATTCAGTAAAGGTCACATTTCCTTCTGCATCATTCTTAACTGTTTCAATAACCTTACCATCTTGATCTTTGAGAACAAAACTGAATTCACCAGCTTTTAACTTACGACCGGCTAATTTTTTAGTAAAGTCAAATCTTGTAACAACTGGAGCAACAACATAGTTGTTAAATTCTGTATCTGCCGGCATTGTAACATTAGCAGTCAGGATCCCTGTTGAAGCATTCTTGGTTACGTTCACTGTTACAACTGCATTCATATCATCGTAGTCGATGTTTCTATCTGTTCCAGCTACTTCACGTACAGTGTATGTGTGAGAACCTTCTTTATCGTATGAAATCGCATCAAATTGAATAGTTCCATCAGCCGCATTTTTCTTGGTTTGAATGATATTGCCATTTTCAAGCAATTCGAATGTGAAGGCATCCTTTGTAAGCTCTTTACCTTCCAATTTCTTAGTAAACTTGAATTGAGCTTGTGTAGCAGCAGGTGTGAAGGTATTGTTGAACTCTGTATCTGATGGAAGAGTATTCGTTGCTTTAAGAACGTGACCTTCCTTCGTAACAGTGATGGTCACTTCAGCTTTCATTGTATCGTAAGTCATACCAGCTTCTTTATTTTCTGGAATAACTTCTTCTACAGTGTATTTGTGAGTACCAACTTGAGTATTGTCAAAGGTCAAGTCATCAAAGGCTACAACACCTTCTTTAGTGTTTGTCTTTGTTTGAAGAGTCTTACCAGTTGAATCTTTCAATACAAAGTTGAATTCACCAGCTTTCAACTCACGACCTGCGAGGGCCTTGCTGAAGTCAAACTTGGTCTTAACTGGAGCTACGACATAGTTGTTGAAGACTTTGTCATCAACTTTTGAGGCAAATCCACCACTACCACTATATTTAACAGAAGCTTCTAAATCACCGTTAGAATTTTCAGTTACATTAACAGTCATCGTAACTGTCATTTCATCGTAATCGACGTTTGTATCTGAACCTGCAGTTTCAGTGATTGTGTATGTGTAAGTACCAACTTTGTTAAATGATAACTTGCTAAATGTAGCTTTACCGTCGGCTTTATTCGTTACAGTTTCTTCATAAGCAGGAAGTGATTTGTTTGATTGGTTTTCTTTAATCTTGAAGGCGAATTCACCGTCAACTAGCACCCGTCCTTCCAGTTGTTTTTCAACTTCTGGAGTGACTTCGACTGGTTTTTGTTTCACATAGTAGTAGATTGGTTGTTTATACGGTGTCAAAGAGTTGAGCAAGTCAACGTTGGTACCGATACCATTTACTCCACGAACCAATTGTTCGTTTGGAGAAAGGTGGCCGATATTATCTCCCAAGAATGGTACGAATACTGTTTTCTTAGGTGTATACCCAGCAGCTGTTTGGAAATCAAATGGAACTTCTTTACCGTTTGGATAGTTTACACCTTTACTATCTGTGAAAGCAATTGTGTTAAGAGGTGATTTCTTAACAACTAAATCTTCTTTATTGTAATCACCTGGTTTAATAGGTTTAGTTTCCGCCAGCAACATATAGCCATCTGTGTCTAATGTACCATCAGAACGTTTACTTTGTTGTTTCGGATCTAGTAAGTAAACACGAACGACTACAGTTCCATCCTCATCTACGATTTCTTTGATCCGTTTAATTCCTGCACGCTCAGCGTCCATGAATTTGGTACCAACAGTATAAGGACGACTCACATAGCCTGATTGATCGTTTGCATCGGCTGTTTGATACAACTTGTAGCCAGCAAATTGACGTTCACCAGATGCTGTGAAGTTTTGTCCTTCCATAGCTTTAAGAGTATATCTAGCTAAGTCAACTTCATTACCATTTGGCACATAGTCTTGAACAGTCTTATCTGTTTTATTGGCGTTGAATGTTGGGTTATTTTCATCAACTACGCGATAGTAAGTTGTCTTTTCAACTGCTACTGGAATCTTGGCATTGGTATCTGTAATCGTACGGCCATTATAAGCAGGCTCTACAACGTTAATGATATCCGTTGATGTACGAGCAGCATAAACAGCATCGTATAATTTTTTCTCATCTGGAGTAAGATTGTGCCCAGGAGCTACTAAAGCTTGGATACTTGCTCCAACTTCATAACCCAATTGAATAAATGGTTGGTTCGTTTTACCAGGTCCAGCTCCTAAACCTTTATCGAAATCAACTTGCCAAGTTAATTCTCCATTAGAGGCTGCTTTGGTAGTTGTGAATTTTTGAATTCCGCTAGAAGCAGTAATCGTTCTGGTTTCTACTACATTGCCAGTGTTTTTATCAATCAATTCAACAGTCGTGTCTGTCGAAGCATCAAATCTCTTATACGCACGCGTATAGTAGTTTGTATGATACCGTTCGTTAAAGCGAGTAAGATCTACAATACTGTATGTATACCAATCTCCTTCTTTAGCTGAGTATCCAGCTGGTACAGGTTGAGAGCTCACAGTTGCACCGTTCGCATCAAACATGCTTGGAGCTGCAGTTTCACCTGGTTTTAAATAGGTAGTCACTTCCACTGGAGTTCCATTATGATCATACACAGCACGACGGCTACGTCGGCTACGACTTGTTACCAAGGCTCCAGCGTTCGTCAAATCAGTTGCTGCACGATCAAGTGATGCACTACGCTCTTCAGCTGTTTCTCTATCTACCTGCACACCTCGCTCTGCACCAATGATCGGAGCTACTGGATTTACAGTAGCTGAAATAGCCGTAGGTGCTTCTGAGCTTTCACTTGCAGGTGATGTTTCTGAGTTTTCAACTGCTGCAGAGCGAGCTGCAGTAGGTTGTGCTGTAGTAAGCACTGGTGTGGAGACCGGCTTAGAGCTTGATCCTTTTTTCTTCTCGACAGGTTTGCTTGTTTCTAATGGTGCTGTCGACTTTGGAGCTTCTTCAGATTTTTTAGTTTCAGCTTTTTCTTCTTTTTTAGTCTCAGCTGGGATTTCCTTGTCTTCTGAAGCAGCTGATTTTTCAATCACTTCAGCTTTTTCAGTTGATGGAGCTGGTACTTCTGAAGTTGTAGCAGAATTAGAAAGGTCTACTTTTGGCACTGGTGCTCCCTCACCATATGCCTTAGAAGCAACTGGTACTTCTGCTTGACTTGATTCTGTTGCAGCAGGTTGTGCTCCTGAAGTCGCCGTTCCTGCAGATTCAGGGGCTGCTGTTGCCTCATCTGCTGATGCAGATTGAGCTCCTGCAGCAAAAAGTGCTGTTCCTAAAAGAACTGAACAAACCCCAACGCTATATTTTCGCAATGAAAAGCGCTGGCGCTTATTAAATATATCCTTCATTTATAGGATCTCCTTTTTCATATTTCATGATTCCATGATACCAGTAAAATTGTAACACCGTTGACATATAGAGTCAATCTGTTGTAAATAAATCGTAATATTCTTGTTAAAATGTTATTTTATTCCACTAATTTTTTAATGTTTTTTGCTAAATTGTCACATTTTTTCCTATTTGGTTCACTTTTTTTATACTATAAAAAAGAAGAGTACAGGAAACAAAGATCGTTCTCTCTTCCTATTCTCTTCTATATGATCATTTTACTTCTGAGATCAATCCGGTATCCACATCATACACAGCTCCTGAGATAACGACATCTTCTGGAATCAAAGGAGAAGCCTTGAGAAGCCTCATATCTTCACGGACACTCTCTTCAATATTTTGAAAGGGTAGGAAATCACGATCTCCCACATCTACTCCCAGTTCTTTCTTGAGATGTTGCCGGAAACCTTCGTTCTCAAAGGTCTGAGCGCCACAGTCTGTATGGTGCAAAACTACAATTTCACGGGTGCCCATCTGTTGCTGGGAGATGACCAAAGACCGGATCATATCCTCTGTCACGCGCCCTCCAGCATTCCGCAAAATATGGGCGTCTCCAAGAGCCAGACCTAGTGCAGGTGCCACGTGAAGGCGGGAATCCATACAGGTCACGATGGCGACTTGTGTTTTGGGCTTAATCGGAAGACGGAGGTCTCCATGTAGAGCCACATAAGCTTGGTTGGCTGTTAAAAAATTATCAAAATAAGACATGGTCTCTCCTTTATTCCTTTGAAATTCAAATCATCTATTATTTTACCATATCCGATCCTTTCTGTCAGGGGATACCTCCTGTCATCTGTCACATCTGAAAAAAAGTCTTAAACTTCCCGTTTAAGACTTTTCTACTATTAAAATACTTTCTTCAAGACTTCAGCTAATGTACTCACACCGACCACCTGGATTCCTGATGGTGTCGTGATCCCCGTCAGAGAATTTTTCGGAACATAAATCTTGGTAAAACCAAGTTTAGCAGCTTCATTGATTCGTTGCTCGATCCGGTTGACCCGGCGAACTTCTCCTGTCAAGCCCAACTCTCCGACGAAACATTCCTGCGGGTTGGTTGGCTTGTCCTTGTAGCTCGAGGCAATGGCTACGGCTACTGCCAGGTCAATGGCAGGCTCATCCAATTTGACACCACCTGCTGATTTGAGGTAGGCATCCTGATTTTGGAGGAGCAAACCTGCACGTTTCTCCAAAACAGCCATAATCAAACTAGCCCGATTAAAATCAAGCCCTGTCGTCGTCCGCTTGGCATTTCCAAACATAGTTGGTGTCACCAAGGCCTGTACTTCTGCAAGAATCGGACGAGTCCCCTCCATGGTCACTACGATTGACGAACCAGTGGCACCGTCTAAACGCTCTTCTAGGAAAACTTGACTCGGATTGAGCACCTCAACCAAGCCACTCGACTGCATCTCGAAGATCCCGATCTCATTGGTCGAGCCAAAGCGGTTCTTGACTGCTCTTAGAATCCGGAAGGTATGATGGCGTTCGCCCTCAAAGTAGAGCACCGTATCCACCATGTGTTCCAGCATCCGCGGGCCCGCCAAGGTTCCTTCCTTGGTCACATGACCGACGATAAAGATGGCGATGTTATTGGTCTTGGCCAGCTGCATGAGCTCAGCCGTTACCTCACGGACCTGAGAGACTGATCCCTGAACCCCTGAAATTTCAGGAGACATGATAGTCTGGATCGAGTCAATGATGAGGAAGTTAGGCTGGATGCGCTCCACTTCTGCTCGCACGCTCTGCATATTAGTCTCAGCATAGAGATAAAACTCACTGTCGATATCTCCCAAGCGCTCTGCCCGAAGTTTGATCTGCTGGGCCGACTCCTCTCCACTAACGTAAAGAACTGTTCCCACTTGGGATAACTGGGTTGATACTTGAAGGAGCAGGGTCGATTTCCCAATCCCAGGATCTCCCCCAATGAGGACCAGACTTCCTGGGACGACACCACCTCCAAGGACGCGGTTGAATTCTTCCATCTCCGTCTTGGTCCGGTGAACATTGATAGAGGTCACGTCCGCCAATTTCATGGGTTTGGTCTTTTCACCCGTCAAGGAAACCCGCGCATTCTTGACCTCTGCGACCTCGACCTCCTCGACAAAAGAAGACCAAGAACCACAGTTAGGACAGCGCCCTAGGTATTTGGGTGAGTTATAAGCACAATTTTGACAAATAAATGTCGTTTTTTTCTTAGCGATAAGATACCTCTTTCTAAATCTCTATCTCACACTCAATCACTTGGCAAAAATCAATGGTTTCATTCGGTACAAATTGACGCATGAGCATGCGATGGGTAACCACTACAAGCTTCTGATAGTCTCGGTACTTGGCCAAAGTTTCAATAAAGCGAGCTCTCATATCCTTAGCGGTTTCATATTGAATTGGGCTATCCGGAAGGAGCTTCCCATTATTTTCTAGAAACAGAGTCCGAGCTGTTTCAAAATTCTCTATACCACTTTCGTATACCTGCCATTCGTGCAATAAGGGTTCTACTCTCAAAGGAAGTCCAGTAGCACAAGCCAGATAAGAAGCTGTTTCTAAAGCTCGCGTTACTGCTGAAGCTACTAGTAGATCAGCTGATTGGAACAAGGGGTTTTGGCAAAGGTCCTGAGCCTGTTTCCTTCCCTTCTCAGATAAGGGAGCTAAATCCATTCCAAATCCGGAATAAGCACGCTCCTCTAACACACGATAATCCGGCTCCCCGTGACGGACAAAGATAATCTTCATCTTAGTGCCCTGTTGACCCAAATCCACCGGTCCGCACGCCATCCGCCTCATCTCCATCGGCAATTAAAAATGGTGCAAAGACAGCCTGAACCACACGTTCGCCGACTTCAAGAACGACTTCTTGGTCCGTAATATTTTTCATCTGAGCAAAGATATGGCCTTCATTCCCTGGATTTCCGTAGTAGTCTCCATCAATAACCCCAACAGAGTTGATCAAGACCAGACCCTTTTTGCGAGGGTTAGACGATCGGTCATAGAGATAGAGCACCTCACCCGCTTGCATATAGGCCTTGACCCCAGTTGGGACGAGGACGATATCTCCTGGTGGAATGACTGTACGCTCTGCCACCTTTAAGTCGTAGCCAGCTGCGTGGGCCGTCTCCCGTTTTGGCAGTAAGTCCTGATTGGTATAGCTTGATACAAGTTCAAATCCACGAATTTTTGTCATCATGATTCCTCTTTCATTCTACAATGTTTCTATCTCTTCTATTATACCATCACTTTTGCAAAGCGTCTCCTCAATTTTACTATTCGTATCTTTTGAATCATCTTTATGAATTTCAATAAAATTTACTCTAAAATTATGGTGGTCAAAATATAATGATTAAAATCTGGAATTTGTGATGAAATCCACAAATTTTCACTTGAAGTAACTCATAAATTTTGCTATAATTCCCTGTGTAGAGGATAGTTTTGTAATCAAAATATTTCTCTCTAATATAAAATGATTCAATGGAGGTTGTGTCTCAACACTCAATTTTGATTGAAAACAGATATGGTATAAAGTATCCATATCATTAAAAGTAATCAGATATTGATGTTTAGGCACCTGTATTTTTATGAAAAGGGAAGATAAGATGAAGCAGAAAACTAGAAATATTAAAATTTTCTCATTTGTCCTTTGTTTAGTGGCCATGCTTTTCGCTTTAGGTCTAAATCGTACTTCAGCAGAAACTCCTGGAGTGACCGTTAGCGGAAAATTGGTCGATACGATCAAAAATATCAAAGTTACCAATAATGAAGGTGGCAACCTTGATTGGGAATTAGGACAATGGGCAACATTCCGTATCAATGCCGATTTCAACTTGGCGGGTAAGAATGTCAAAAAAGGGGATACAACTGACATTACTGTTCCAGATGCTTTGATTATTACATCACAAAGCTTTGATATCAAAACTACTACTAAGCCTGAACAAGTCATCGCTCATGCAACAGTGGATAAGGATAATAAAAAGATTTCATTAACTTATACGGATTATGCGGAGAAACATTCAGATACACATGGTAATTTTTATTTCTACGCTCGTATCGACTTCAAGAAGCACCCTCAACAAGGAGAAATTCCGGTTGAAATGACGGTTAACAACAAAACAACTATTGCAGGTAAAGTTACCTTTAAAGGTGTTGGTAATGGTGATCCAAACCTTTTAAAGAAAACAAGTTGGGTTCACTCAGATGACCCTAAGACTATTTCCTATGGCATTTCTGTGAACCAACTAAAGCAAAATATTAAAAATGTAACCGTAGAAGACAATTTGCAATTTACCAATGCTTCTTACGTTAAAGATAGTTTTCGTGTGACAAAAGGTGAGATGTCTTATGTCGATGGTGAATGGCAATTTAATAATACTAAGGATGTAACCAATGAACATCCTATTACTGTTGGTGAAAATGGTCAATCATTTGTTGTGAATCTTGGAGATATCAGTGAGACGGATCAATACCGTATTACGTATGATGTCCACTTAAATTACTCACCAGCCGATGGGGAAGTCTTAAATAACCAGGCTACTTTAAAAGGTAAGAACATTAAGACTAAAGAAGCAGTAAATAGAGCTGCCGTTCAAATTGCTGGTGGTTCTGGTGTTGGTTATGTCTTTACCATTCATATTCATAAAGTAGATGATGCTAACCAACCACTTGCTGGAGCTAAATTCAAAGTGGTACGTCAAGCCAACAACCAAGTAATCGGTGAATATGTGACAGATAAAGATGGGAATATCACAGTCAATGGTCTTTTAAAAGATAAATATATCTTAACGGAAACTGAGGCCCCTACAGGTTATACGATCAAAATTGCTGAAACTGTCGTAAATGCTGAAGATTTTGGTGAGGACCATAAGGTCACGAAGACTATCATCAATCCAAAAGAGCAGACAACGACAACGACTACTACAACTACTACAACAGAAGAGCCTACGACCACTTCAACTACTACGACAGAAGAGCCTACAACTACTTCAACTACTACGACAACTGAAGAACCTACGACTACTTCAACCACTACAACCGAAGAGCCTACGACTACTTCAACTACTACAACTGAAGAACCTACAACTACTTCAACCACTACAACCGAAGAACCTACGACTACTTCAACCACTACAACCGAAGAACCTACGACTACTTCAACTACTACAACTGAAGAACCTACAACTACTTCAACCACTACAACCGAAGAGCCTACGACTACTTCAACTACTACAACTGAAGAGCCTACGGCCACTTCAACCACTACAACCGAAGAGCCTACGACTACTTCAACTACTACAACTGAAGAGCCTACGACTACTTCAACTACTACAACTGAAGAGCCTACGACCACTTCAACCACTACAACTGAAGAACCTACGACTACTTCAACTACTACAACGACTCCAGAAAAACCAGAAGTACCAAGAGTACCAGGAGATGGAGAAGGTAAATGGCGTCCTCGTACTAAATCATCCACAACTACAACTCCAGAAACACCTACAAATAGTAGTGAAGAAACAAGCACACCAGAAAATGGTAGAGGTCACAAAACACTTCTTCCAAGTACAGGTGAAGTTGTCGCAACTGGCCTTGTATTCTCAGGAGTACTTGTCTTGTCAGGAGCCGTCATCCTGAAACGCAAGATTTCTAATAACTAATCATTCACATTTGCGTATCATATAAAAAGGATAGCATCCAATTGGATGTTATCCTTTTTATGTATTTATAACAATCTTTGATACTCTATCATATCCTATCGTCCTTCATTACTTCTGCTTCGTCTCATTTGAATGACCAAGTAAGTAATTGAAACAATCGATAGTAACGCACCAAGAATGACTCCTTTTTGTCTAAAGACGAATTCGACCTTATGATTTCCTTTTGAGATCGGGAACGCTAAGAAAGCATTCCAAGCTTTTGACGTTTGAACAAATTTCCCATCCACTTTCACTTTCCATCCATCACTGTATGGAATTGAAGTCATCATATATTTACTATTGTCTGTAATGGATACATTACCTACAATATGAGTATTTGAGAACTTCGTAACTTTTAATCCTTGTTTCTTCCGGTTCTCCAATACTTGTTCAATTTGATCAACATCTGCACGATAAACAGCTGCGTTACTCATATCAATTTGATCTGTTCTAAATCTAAATTCAATAACAGTTTCCTTATTTTCTGTTTGATCTGTTAACTGCCAAATTTGTCTTTGCGTAAATGATTTATTATTTTTTAACCATTTACCATTGAGCAAGACAGAATAGTCTTGTTTATGTGTTAAAGACACAGGAGTGAAAAAGTAATAGGTATAATTTGTACGAGGAGTGATTCTATAGCGAATAATAGCATCCTTTGAAGAATCTGCTCTCTTATAGATAGCTTCCCCAGTTTCCTTATTGACCTTTTCTTCAATAACATTTTCTGTTTCAATTGCGTTAAATGCCAAAGGTTTAAAGTACTCAATCGTATCGTTTTTAGCTTTTTGATGCCCCTCCATTGAATTCAGAATAATATTTTGGTTGGCAAAAGCATTATTGACACCAAATTTAATATTTCTCACAAGAACATTTGTACCATATGCAAGCGGGAAAGATTTAGGATTTTTATAGACAACATAACGTTTATCTTCATAGACTTTTTCCGTGAAATAGCGTTTCAAATCGAATCGGTCCGTATATCGATAAAAGTACATCTTATCTGGATTATCTTCCATCTCTTTTGGATCAAAATCTTTGGCACTCATAAAGTAACGTACACCATATAAGGCATCTGTCAATGGGGTTCCATTTGAATACTGGGTTGACGCATTGACTCCAAGATCTCCCATAAAAGCAAAGTGGTCCATGGTGCTTCGTTCCAAACTCGAACTAAACGTACTCAAGCCTGGATAAGAAATCAACGAAGGTACTGTTCTAGAATAACCGAAATCCGAAGCAATTCGATAGAATTCTTGATCTGAATTTTCTTGAATATTATCTGTCACACGTTTGACTGATACAGTCGCATCTGAAAACTTATTAACATTATCATACCCTAGAGTAACTTGTGACAAGTAGGCATTATAACCAAACTCCAAAATCGATACAAGGGAAACAATCACCACAGCAAAACGGGACAGTTTGAAATTCAAGATGAGCAAGACAACCAAATAGGCGATCACTGTGAGACTGACTTGGGTGAGTAAATAACCTGCTTTCAGTAACAGAAAGGCAATCACTATAAAGACCGAAGTTACACCAATTAGAATCATCTTCTCACGCTGACTCTTCTGAGATTTTGTCCAATAGGTGTAAAAACCGAGGCCTCCTAGAACAACCAAAACCAAGAGAGGAAGAAACACATTTTTTGAGAAATAGTTCGTGATTGCTTCTGGTTGTACCTTGGCGATAAAGGTGTAGCTCTTCGATTGAATATAACATACAGAGAGAGCCAACCCGATTCCAATCACAAGATTCGTCCATTTAGAGACAACTGGTCTTTCCTTCACTGCTTGGTAAGCCAGTAGTAACATGAAGAACGAGAACAACCAAGAAAAACGGAAGAAGAAGCCGGCTGGGTTTTGCCCCATGTGCCAGATCTTACTGACAAACTCATTAACGAATGATGTCAAGAAGACAAGAGTAACAATCCCAGCAGCCCATTTCTTAACTTTGGAAACATTCTTAGAGAGGAAGTAGAAAATGAAGCCCAGAAAACCAAGTGCCCCAATATAGATATTTGGTAAGTTTGGTCCTGCAGACCAACCAGATGTCGTATCAAAACCACCGATGACCATCTTAGCAAGAATATCTAAGGGATTAATTTGGAATGCAAAAGAGAAGGTCATTCCTCCACCAATTTGTCCCTTACTTTCCATCAGGTTAAAGAAGACAGGTAGCAGAAGCACCGCTGCTGTTCCAATACCGATAAGAGAGTAAATAACAGCTTGTAATAAAGGCGGGGCATAATTTTTTAGTTTTGTCTTTAGATCACCTTCGACCATCAATCTAGGAGATACATAGAAACAGGCATACAAGGCAACAAAAATCGAAATCATGTAGCCCATGTAAAATTGAAGCAAGACAGCAAGTCCCAAGACAAAGGAATAGCGATAGGGAGCTTCTCCGTCTAACAGTTGTTCCAAGTACACAATCACAATTGGTAGCATGATCATGGCATCATAGAAAATGACATTCATCTGGTAGGAAACCAACATCCCTGACAAGGCATAAGCTGTCGAGAACAGTGGAACCATCCATTTTCTAGACTCCAAACCTTTGTAACGTTTGATCAAGAGGAATGCAAAGGATAGACCGATTGCCCCGTAGCGGAGCCAAATAGTAAGAAAGACTGCTGCTCCGAAATATTTGAGGGGCATTAGGATATAGATGAGGTTAAAGGGGCTCATTAGATAGTATCCAAGCACCCCAATCATATCTCCACCAAGAGACTTAGTGAAAGAATAACTCAAACTAGATAGGTCTCCCGTCAAGATCGCATTTTTTAGCAAGCCAAAGAAACTGATATATTGCTGACCAAAGTCAACAGCCATCAGACTCTTACTTCCAAACGGGTACATCCCCATGAAAGCCCAAACTACTAACATAATAGTCATTGGGGCTAACGCACTCAAGGCATAGAGAATTTTTTTGGGATTTTTCTTCAAAAACTCTTGCCAGCGCATAAACCAGATTAACATATTCTCTCCTTTATCCAATATTATTTTCTTTTGCTTGTTCGATATTGGTATCCTCAATGATAAAGTGAGGACGACGTTTTACCTCATAATAGATTTTTCCAATATATTCTCCAAGAATACCAATGAAAATCAATTGAACACCACTAAATAGAATGATGGCTGCAATAGTTGTAAAGTAACCACTGACATAGTTACTTGCTGATAGTATGTATTTTATCAATTCAAAAACAAGATACAAAAGAGCAAGTCCTAAACAGATGAAACCAAATTGAATACAAACACGAAGGGGACGATCATTAAATGAAACAATTCCTTGAATAGCATAATTCAATGATTTCTTAAAACCAAACTTACTTTTCCCTGCCTTGCGGATTTCGTTTTTATAAGGTATTACCTTCTCCTTGAATCCAATCCATTCATACAACCCTTTGTTGAAACGATTGTATTCGGGCATCGATACAAAGGCATTGATAGCTTTACGACTTAGCAATCTCAGCTCTGATTTTCCATCTGTCAGCTTAACATCCATTGAACGGTTTGACAAGAAATAGAAGAGGCGTGCAAAGGTACTTCCAATAAAGGACTCCCCTTCTCGCGTTCGTTGCCCACTGACAATATCATATCCTTCATTATATGCCTCTAAAAATAGGGGAATCAGATAAGGTGGATGTTGGAGATCTCCATCCATAACCATGACGGCATCCCCGCTCGCGTATTTAAAACCTGCTAAAATACCACTTTCACGACCAAAATTACGACTAAATCGAATATATTTCACACGTGGATTCTCTTTGGCAATGGCTGTAATTAGCTCATAGGTCTGGTCACTACTTCCATCATCGATATACAGAAGTTCATAGTCCGAGAGTTCCTTCCCCAGCATCTGTTCCAATTGTGCCGACATGGCTTCATGTGTCTGAGAAAGAACTAACTCCTCATTAAATAAAGTAATGAGTATCGAAAGTTTCATCTTTTCCTCCATTTCTTTCCTTTCCAAAAAAGAGAGAGCTTTCGCTCTCTCCTTTATACGGAAACTCTTTTTTTATTATTTAGAGATTTTACGTTTTAACACTACTGCACCTGACAAGACAAGTACTCCTGAGAATACAAGGCCAGTTGCTACAACTTCACCAGTACTTGGAAGAAGTGATTTGCGACCTCCACCATTTTCTGGTGTGGTTGCTTCTTCACTACTATTTGTAGGTGTTTCTGGAGTTGTTGTTGTGGTTGATTTACGAGGACCAAAAGTACCATCTCCACCACCTGGGTATTCTGGAGTTGTAGTTGTATCATCTGGAGTTGGTACTTCTGGAGTTGTAGTTGTGGTTGTTGTTTCTTCAGAAGTTACTGTAGTAGCTTCAGTTGTTACTGTAGTTTCTTCTGTTGTTTCAGAAGTTTCTCCTGTAGTAGCTTCAGTTGTTACTGTAGTTTCTTCTGGAGTTGTAGTAGTCGTTGGCGCTTCTGTTGTTGTTGTAGTTGTGGTTGGCGCTTCAGTCGTTGTTGTAGTTGTGGTTGGCGCTTCAGTTGTTGT
>NZ_JAPVYV010000015.1:0-34027 GCF_041432055.1 Streptococcus sp. 27098_8_186 | reverse complement strand
GTTGTTGTGGTTGTTGTAGTTGTGGTTGTTGTAGTTGTTTTTTGGTCTGTAATAGTTTTAGCAACTGGAGCTTTTGGTGTTGTGAATTCACCAGCTTCAACTACAGTATCAGCTGCCAACTCATAACCTTCTGGAGCTTGGATTTCTTTGATGATGTATTTGTCACGCAAGATGTTCTTAACAGTGAATTCACCATTAGCATCTGATTCAAACTCACCGATGATATCTTGGTTAGTTTCACGGATAACTTGGAATTTCGCACCTTTAAGTGGAGCACCGTTTTCGTCTACTTTTTTCACTTTAATGCTAAATTCGTAACCGATACCAGCACCACCAGCGATTTGGATGTTGACTCCATTTTTTGAAGGAGGAGCTGAGAACCCGTCACCTGAAAGTTGCGCTTCATTTTTAATTCTTTCCCCATCAACAGCAGTATAGTTTACATCAGCAACATACTCTACTGAGAAGTGATCAGTTTTACCAATGTTACCCAAGTTGATAGTGAATGAAGTATCTGTTGCATTTATTGTATAGTTAGAAGTAACATCTTGTTGGTTTTTAAGAGTCCATTTACCACCAGCGTATTCCCAAGTACCTTTGAGGATTCTGAAACTTCCTTTACGGTAAGTAATTCCTTTTGATTGAAGTGTATCTGTAAGAACCGCATTTCTGATTTCCATATTTGTTCTGTTAATAGCAATACGGTAACCTAATTCTTTATTGTTGTTACCAGTCCAACCTGATTTAAGGGCTGGGTAAGTTTTACCATCGCCGATAACTTTACTTGTTACCTTACCGTTGAATTTTACATCACCGTTAACTTTAACCTTAACTGGTGCTTCACCATCGTTAGGGAATTTATCTTTGTTAACAGCTGCATAGAAGAAGAATGAACCTGTAACGTCATTTTTCTTTTGAGCGAAATCTGTGAATGTCAAGACAATCTTACCAGTAGCTGCGTCAACTTTTGCATCGGCAATCTTTTTACCAGTGATTGTGTCGTTGATTTCAAAATCCTGAGACTTGATATCGATAGGTGCAGAAATTGTAAGTT
Organism: Streptococcus sp. 27098_8_186; assembly: GCF_041432055.1. Classification (NCBI taxonomy): domain Bacteria; kingdom Bacillati; phylum Bacillota; class Bacilli; order Lactobacillales; family Streptococcaceae; genus Streptococcus; species Streptococcus sp. 27098_8_186. Next base: position 32,973 of record NZ_JAPVYV010000015.1, on the reverse strand, counting down.
CTGTCGTATCACCTGCTTTGACATTTTTTCCTTCTAACGCAAATTTTGCGCTAAGTCGGAAAGTATCATAGCGATCGAGTGAACCTGTTAACTCGCCACCCTGGGCATTTTGGATGTTGACCTCTGTGATGACATCAACATTTTTGGACGTGGCTGCACTTACGTTGGTCGTAAATACGCCGAATGAAATTATCAATAATGAGAAAATCATTGATAAACTAGCCGCTAACTTTTTCATATTTCCTTTACCTCCTCGGTTTTTCTAATTAGCTTCTCTAAATATAGCACAACATAGTAGAAATAGCAATAGTTCTATTCAATATTTTTTACATTTTTGTGTTAATTTTTTAAAGCGGGCCATTTTCTTGAGAAATACCATCTTTCTCACCTATTTTTCCTTACTTTTATTTTTTGAACAACTACAATTAATTCAGATTCTCTTGTAACTTTTATGCATCATTCGGATCAACTTTCTTCTATTATAATAGTCATCTTTATTTTAATCATTTTTGATTGAACCAGACGTGCGGATACCTCTCGGAGATTTAAGTCCTCTTTTTATGCTACCAGCAATTAGCACCTTCCTATCCCTAACTGGTCTGCTCTATTCTTCTGATCAAAAAAGGCGCACACATTCGCAAATGTGTGTGCCTTTATAATAGAAGACTTTTTGTCTCAATCGATGAATGACTTCTCGTTTCTCATAGAAGTTCAACTCTAGTAGAATGTTTTTTCAAGCCTTACTTTACTTCTTTTTCTAACACCAGGACATCCTTGCTAGATAGAGAACTTTCCTGATAGCCAGCCTCTTTGTAAAGTTTAAGAGTTGCTGTTTCAGAGTAGCCATGTTTTTCATTTTGCATTTCTCTAGGTACAACGACATAGTCAATTTTTGGATCAAGTGCTTTGTTGTTGTGATAGAAGATATCGTACAATTCTTGGTGTTTTCGTAGGCCTGGAGTATATCCTCCTGCTGCTAACACAGAAGCATCTGCTGGTATTGAATCCAAAGTGGACTGAAGGCCATCAAAAAACTCTTTCCGATCATGATAATACTTCATCTCAAAGTTCCAGTTTCGAGTGAAACTATAGAGGATTGTCCCTGAGAAAACTAGGGAAGCAGCAACAAGAGCAAGCAAGACCTTCTCTCCAACCACTCGATGTCTGCTCAATTGATCTACCGCCAGGATAGCCATGATAAATAGGAGGGTAACCGATCCATAGCTATATTGGAAACCGATGTCAAACTGATATGGCCAGTCCATCAGTAGGTTGACTGCCAATAAAGGAATCAGGAGGAAGTAGGTAGAGAAGCGTCTTTGAACGAGGGGTAGGAAACCTAAAGGGAATAAGATTAAAAAGATATATCCCATTTTCTTGCCCGTGAAAAGACTTCCGATAATATAGAGTGGATTTAGGAAGATGTTTTTCAACACCATCGGCAAGCCGTGCTCCCCTTCCAATAATAAGTGTCCGTAACGCGAAACCATGGCTCCTTCACCATATTTAGCTAGAAGGAACAAAGCAAGGCTAAAGTAGAGGACTGGCAAAGCAAGAGTTCCTGCATAGAGCCATTTTTTGAAGGTGGCCGACAAGGTGAAACGTTTTTGGAAAGCAAAATAGAGTCCTAATGCCAGGACGTAGAGGGCCGCGTCCTCTTTCACAAATAGAATCAACAAGACAAATAGAATGGATCTCCAACGCCACTCAGAGATAAGGGCATAGAATAGCCATAAAATCAACGGCGGCAAGAAACAGTTCTCATGCAGGTGGTAAGCACCACTCGTGGTCATTACCGGAGTAAGGAAGAAGAGAGCGATAATGAAAGGATTAAGAAGTTTTGGTAGCTGTAATTTCTTCAAAATGAGGCATAGAGGGATAACAGCTGAGAAGACAATGAGGACTTGCATCACTTCCAAAGTTTCTACATAAGGGAATAACATGTAGAAGGGAAGAATGAGATAATAAATTGGAGAAATGTGGACTGCCATATGTGATAAGGCCTTATCTCTCTCAAGTGTCGTAATCTGAGTAAAGTCCGTTTTCATTCTTTCAAACATCTGGGAAAATATTCCGATGTCGAATGTCGATACTGAATTTGCCTTTACTTTGTAGTACATCACAGCAGACAAGTAGAGGACGTAACAGAGCCCACCAATCAAGGCGACAAGGGTGAGACGTTTCACCCACACCGCATTGATCTTTTCCACTGCCAATCTATTCACAATCAAACCGATTAGAATGGCAATAAAAACAGAAACTAAGACCGGCCAAATCAACATTGAGAATTTTGATTCAGCAATGTTAAATGAGTGAATCCCTAGGGCATCGTTTTTAAAATTGCTACTCGCTTGGATCAGCAACTTAGGAAATGATAACAAAAGCACCAAGGGGTAGATCATCGCAAGCCTTACTTTTTCCAAATGGAAGAGTAAGAACAAGGCCACTGATATCATTACCAAGCCCAAAGATAGGAAAAAGGTTGGACTTTTTAGAATGGCCATAAACAAGATTAAAGCTGACAGGATGATATTAGCCTGCCGGATATTTAAAAACTTTTTATATTCAAGAAGGAACCATAGAATTAGGTAACTAACCACCAATCCAATCACTGTAGTAGTGACTCCTACTGCCCCTAACTTAAGAAATAATACTTCAGTCGAAAATCGAAGTAGATTGACTAAAACAACGACTAAATAAGATCCTAATAGTAACCATAGATAATTTATGTCTACGAAATTTTTTATTTTTTTCATTTAAACCTCCCGTATTTATAAAATATTTTAACACAAACTAAAAATTATTCCTAACTAAAAATAGATTGGTCATCATTTTTCTTTATACCCTCACTCTTTAGATTCCAAGAGCCACAATCCTAGTCTAACAGATAGAAATCGAATCCGTCAGATGATACCTATACAACTTGCAAATAATGGGGCAGAATCGGACTCCAATTCATTTAACATCGTTTGATTTTCTAACCTACATAAGTGAAGTCGTCCGACGAAATCACTGGGGTCATCAACCAATTGTCTCAATCTGATGGTCACGTATCCATTAAGGAGAGCATCCTTTTTACTCAGCGTTTCGTCAGATCGTCGATCCCCTACAAAGACCAACGGATGCTCTCTCCTTAAAACTCACCCTTTTCACAAAAACATGAGCACATTCCTCATTTGTTCAGAATGTGCTCACGTCTAGATCATTTACTTTCTCATTTGAGGATTATGTCACACGGAAAAGGTATTTATAATGCCTTTCTACGTATGCGTTATCTTTCTTTTTTGATTGTCGGTAGATGCCGATCATCATACATAAAAGATCCTTTGTTTTAATCCTTTTCACCTCTAAACTGAAGTTACTTCTCTAAAACAAGCAAAAACTCAGTAGAGCGATTACTTTCCTTGTAACCAGCTGCTTCATACGCTTTCACGAGATCCCCTTGGGGATGCCCCTGTTTTTCGTTTCTTAGTTGTCTTGGGACAACAACAAAGTCAATGGTTGGATCAACTTTCTTAGCATTATGGTAATCAATATCATATAATTTTTCATGTTTTCTCAGACTAGGAGTATATCGACCTGCTGATAAAACCGAAGCCTTCTTCGGCAAAGCATCCAGTACAGATTGAACCCCCTCAAAAAAGCTCTTCTGTTGCTGATAATACTTGACTTCAAAGTTCCAGTCGTGAGTGAGAGTATATAAGATAGCACTTGAGAAGACTATGGAAGACATTACTAAGGCTGCCAAAAACTTCTCTTTTATTACCTTATTTTTACTTAATTGGTCTACTGCCAGCAAGCCCATAATGAAGATAAGGGTTACTGATCCGTAGCTATACTGGTATCCAATATCATATTGGGGGAACCAATCCGACAACAAATTCACAGCCAATAGAGGGATTGCGAGGAAATAAGCAGAGAATCGTCTTTGGATAAGTGGTAAGAAGCTAAAGGAAATTAGAACTAAGAAAATGTATCCCAACCTCTTGGCCGTAAACAGACTTCCCAGAACATATACAGGATTGAAAACAAGATTTTTAACGACCTTAGAGAATCCTTGCTCACCATTCAACAACAAGTGTCCATAGCGTGAGACCATGGCCCCTTCACCATATTTTGACAACAGGAACAAGGCAAGCCCTGTGTAGAGAATTGTCAGAGCAAAACAACTAATATATAACCACTTTTTAAACTTAGCCGAGAAGATAAAACGGTTTTGAAAAGCAAAATAAAGTCCTATTGATAACACATAGATAAAGGCATCTTCTTTCACCATGAGAACAAGGATGGAGAACAAAAGGGTTCTCCATCGCCATTGAGAAATAATGGCATAAAACAGCCATAGAATCAATGGAGGTAAGAAACAGTTTTCATGGATGCGGAATCCTCCACTCGTTGTCATTACCGGAGTAACAAAGAAAAGAGCCAGCAAGAGAGGATTGAGTAATTTTGGTAACTGTAATTTCTTTAATATGAGACACAATGGAATCACTCCAGAAAATACGATGAGAACTTGCATCACTTCCAAAGTTTCTACATATGGGAATAACATGTAAACTGGAAGAATCAGATAAAAGATTGGAGAAATATGGACCGCAAAATGGGATAAAACTTTATCTCTCTCAAGAGTCGTAATCTGAGTGAAGTCCGTCTTCATCCTTTCAAACATTTGGGAGAATATCCCTAGATCATATGTTGAAACTGCATTGGCCTTCACTTTATAATAAACTACAACAGATAAATAGAGGACATAGGAAACACCACAGACTAAAATAAAAAGAGTGAACCATCTGATCCATACCTTGCTTATTTTGTCTGTTTCCAGCCGACTAAAGATTATTCCAATGATAATAGCAATAAGAACAGCTGTCAAAATCGGCCAAATTAAGATAGAAAATCTAGAATCAGCTATATTAAAGGAATAAATTCCTAAAGCTTCATCTTTGAAATTGCTACCTGCTTGTAAAATCATTTTAGGAGACGATAGGACCACCAACAAAGGAAAGACGATGGCCAGCCTCTCTTTTTCTATGTAGAACAATACGAATAATGTTATTGAAATCAAACTTAAGCCCAAAGATAGGAATAGAGATGGGCTCTTCAAGATTGCAAAAAACAAAATCAAAGCTACTAGAACAATATTTATTGTTCGGATATCTAAGATTTTCTTATATTCCGTTAGAAACCATAAAACTGAGCAACACATTACAATACCAACGATGGTATCAGTCACTCCTACTGCTCCTAACTTTAAAAATAGTACCTCAGTAGGAAATAGAATCAAGCTGAATAAAACAAGAATAAAATAAGATCCTAATAATAACCACAACTGATTCCTATTAACTAAATTTTTAATTTTTTCCATTTAAACCTCCCATAATTACAAAATATTTTACCACAAATTAGTGAATTTTCCTACCTGAATATAATTGGAGGAGATAAAATTTCCGAATAGATTATTTTCTTTTAAAATTATTAATCAACTTATTTTTTACGAAATACGTTCCTATAATCAAATAAAATTACGTCTTTCACCTCTGTGATGAATCCTGTATCAACATCATAAACCACTCCTGAGGTAATGACATCATAGAAATTAGTGGAGAATCTTACAGTCATTACGACATAGTCACGGGCACTCGCGTTGATATTGTAAAAAGGGAGGAACTCTCAATCTCCAACGTCAACTCCCAGTTCCTTTTTTAGATACTGAAAAAATCCTTTGTTTTCAAAGGTTTGAGCTCTACAACCTGTGTGGTGCAAAACCACGATTTCTCAAGTTCCATCTGTTGCCGAGAGATGACCAAGGATCCAATCATTCCCTTTGTTACGCGCCAGCCGCATAAACTCTACCGTTTTGAAAGCAATTCCTGAATGGGATAGATTGATACACGTTCGAATCCACGAATTTCAGTCATCTTCATTTCTTTTTTCATTACGAGTGATAAACATACAAAAAGCTCCTGGAACAAGGAGCCTTTTACTGAAAAATATATGAAAAATAGTAAACTATAGCAACTAAAAGTAGGAGATCTTTGTTGATGAGTGTAGTTTGCGTATTTCTCCTAAAAAAACCTAAAGATCTTACAATTCTTGCAAGAGATAGCGAAACAGTTCTAAATTCCCTTTTTCTTCATTGACCAAGTATTCTGGATGCCACTGCAAGCCCATAATCCGATGACCGTCTACTGCTTCAATCGCTTCGATGGTGTGATCGCGCGGATCAAAGGCGGTCGCACGGAAATTTGGCGCGAGATCCTTGATACTTTGACGGTGCACGGAATTGATCCGACTAGCCTGACCAAAGAGTTGCTCTACCACACTACCTTTTTTAGTCTGGATAGAATGGGAAGTCCCAAACGGAAGACCTTGCCAATGCCCTTCAATCTCTTGGTTAAGAGTTCCTCCAAAAGCTACATTGATCAACTGAACCCCACGGCAGATTCCTAGAACCGGTTTGTTTTGGCGAACTGCTTCCTTCAGTAGGGCAAGCTCAAATTGATCGCGTTCGATATTGTAATCATCGCTTTCGATCGTTTTTTCTTCGCCATAGAGACTAGGATCGACATTTTGGCCTCCACTTAAGATCAATTTGTCAATCGTCTCAACATAGTCCTTAACCAAGGAAGGATCTCCCATCGGAATAACCATAGGAAGCCCACCTGCTTGACGGATCCCTTCTGCAAATTGACTAGACACGGAGGAATGAAGGTTTTTCCCTTCCGGGTCCACCGGACAGAGATTAGCAGATACTCCAACAATTGTTCTACACATATTCATTCCTCCTTCATTTTAATTACTACTTATCTTACCACCCATTAGTGATCATGTCTAATATGTATTTTTTAAAACCGTGATAGATTTTATTTATCACCCTCACCTTCCTCACAAAACAATTGATGATCATACAAGTTTTTTTACCTATATTATGTTAAAATAGAGAGGAAAATAGAATCGTCCTTCAAGGCACACATTAGGCCGTTTCGAAGGTGCAAGCGCTAGATTCCTAGCCTTGTTGAAAAAATAGACATAGAAATGGAAGATACAATGGAAAAACAAACCGTTGCAGTATTGGGTCCTGGTTCATGGGGAACAGCCCTTTCACAAGTCCTCAATGATAACGGCCATGAAGTCCGCCTCTGGGGAAATATCCAAGAACAAATCGATGAAATCAATACCGCTCATACCAATCAACGCTACTTCAAAGACATCGTTATTAGCGAAGAGATTACTGCTACGACCGATCTGAAAGCAGCTTTGGACGGTGTGGATGCTATCCTTTTTGTCGTTCCTACCAAGGTGACCCGCTTGGTCGCAAAACAAGTCGCTGAAACACTGGATCACCCTGTCATAGTCATGCACGCTTCTAAAGGGCTCGAGCCTGGTACACACGATCGGATTTCTCAAATCCTTGAAGAAGAAATTCCTGCTTCTCTTCGCAGTGAAGTAGTGGTCGTTTCTGGACCGAGTCACGCGGAAGAAACCATCGTACGGGATATCACCCTCATTACAGCAGCCTCAAAAGACTTAGAAGCTGCACGTTATGTTCAAGAACTCTTTAGCAATCACTACTTCCGTCTCTATACCAATACAGATGTTATCGGAGTGGAAACTGCTGGGGCCTTGAAGAATATCATCGCAGTCGGTGCTGGAGCCTTGCACGGTCTTGGTTATGGTGACAATGCCAAAGCAGCCATCATCACACGCGGTCTTGCTGAAATCACGCGCCTTGGCGTTAAGCTCGGAGCTAGCCCATTGACCTATAGCGGTTTGTCTGGGGTCGGTGACTTGATCGTTACCGGAACTTCTGTTCACTCTCGCAACTGGCGAGCCGGGGATGCTCTCGGACGTGGCGAAAAATTGGAAGATATCGAAGCCAACATGGGCATGATTATTGAAGGGATCTCTACGACCAAAGTCGCCCATGAGCTGGCCCAAGAATTGGATGTCTATATGCCGATTACACAGGCCATTTACCAAGTCATCTACGAAGGAAAAGATATCCGCGAAGCTATCCACCACATGATGAGCAACGAATTTAAAGAAGAAAACGAGTGGAAATAAGTCAACCACCCTATCATCAATCCTACCTTTTAGAAAGGAAACTATATGACTAAAGTTAGAAAAGCAGTCATTCCTGCGGCTGGTTTGGGGACACGCTTCCTCCCAGCTACCAAAGCTTTGGCAAAGGAAATGTTGCCAATCGTTGACAAACCTACGATCCAATTCATCGTTGAGGAAGCCCTTAAATCCGGTATTGAAGACATTCTCGTTGTCACTGGTAAATCAAAACGTTCGATCGAAGACCACTTCGACTCAAACTTCGAACTAGAGTATAACCTGAAGGAAAAAGGGAAAGATGATCTTTTAAAACTGGTCGATGAAACTACTGGGATGCGTCTCCACTTCATTCGTCAAAAACATCCTCGTGGACTTGGAGATGCAGTTTTACAAGCTAAAGCTTTTGTTGGAAATGAACCATTCGTCGTGATGCTTGGAGATGACCTCATGGATATCACGGATGATAGAGCCACCACTCTCACCAAGCAATTGATGAATGACTATGACGACACACATGCTTCAACCATTGCAGTCATGAAAGTTCCTCATGAAGATGTTTCTGCTTACGGAGTGATCGCCCCTCAAGGAGAAGGCATCAACGGGCTATACAGTGTTGAAACTTTTGTTGAAAAGCCAGCACCTGAGGAGGCACCGAGCGATCTTGCTATCATCGGGCGTTACCTCTTGACGCCTGAGATCTTTGATATTCTTGAAAATCAAGAACCAGGCGCTGGAAACGAAATTCAATTGACGGATGCGATTGACACCCTCAATAAAACACAACGCGTCTTCGCCCGCGAATTTAAGGGACAGCGCTACGATGTTGGAGACAAGTTTGGCTTTATGAAAACCTCGATCGATTATGCCTTGAAACACCCTCAAGTCAAAAATGATCTTAAACAATATATTATCGAACTCGGAAAAAAATTAGAAGCAGAAAAAACTGTAGACTAATAAAAGGAAGAGAGATTTCATTCTCACTTCCTTTTTTTTTGTTGCATGTTATAAACTGAATCGTTTAATGGTTTCTACGTTTTTTAATGTTGTATCCAAATCCAAAAAGTGTCAACAGAACTCCGCCTACCATCGTCGCGATTGAAATACTTTGTCCGGTGGATGGCAATTTCTTATCATTTTTCTTTTCTTCAATTTTTGCTGCAGACTTATAAACTACACCATAAGTTGAAAAATGAGAGGTTGTAAATGTTACGGCTGACTTATCTTCATTTAGTTGGAATTGGAAGGATTCTAATTGGCCATTTTCACCGATACCATAAACTGCTTCTACTTCTTTTTGGCTATTTACTGGAATTGTCACAACAGTTGGACTAATTTGATGTATTGGATTGTTTTGGTTCGATAATTGAATATTATATGCCTCGTACTCTTTATCGGCTAGTGCTTTGATATCTTTCAAAACTTCAACAAGGAGACTATAACCACCTTGAGCAAAATCAGGGTTTTGCAAGACGATACCTGTTGCCTGGTCTACCAAAATATATGAATTGGTTGGTAAAACTGGGCGACCAACGGTACTTACGCTATTACTGTTTGTAGGAACAATAGTAGTTGTATTACTTGGTGTTGTTCCTTCCTGGCTTGCCTCGGTACTTGGCTCTGTGCTTGCTGTCGTTTCTTCCTGACTTGCCTCAGTACTTGGCTCTGTGCTTGATGTTGTTTCTTCCTGGCTTGACTCAGTACTTGGCTCTGTGCTTGCTGTCGTTTCTTCCTTGCTTGACTCAGTACTTGGCTCTGTGCTTGATGTTGTTTCTTCCTTGCTTGACTCAGTACTTGGCTCTGTGCTTGATGTTGTTTCTTCCTTGCTTGACTCAGTACTTGGCTCTGTTCTTGATGTTGTTTCTTCCTTGCTTGACTCAGTACTTGGCTCTGTGCTTGCTGTCGTTTCTTCCTTGCTTGACTCAGTACTTGGCTCTGTGCTTGATGTTGTTTCTTCCTGGCTTGACTCAGTACTTGACTCAGTTGGATCCTTGTAGTCGTCTGGTAAAGATGCACGATATGGATCATCTGTACGACCTGCTTCTTTAAGAGTTGCAGATAATTCAGACTCATATTGCTTGAATTGTTTGAAGAGACGTTCAGAGCGAGCTAAAGCATCCTCAGTTACCTGATCTTCAGCTGCTTTTGCTGCAGCTTCATCAGCTTTCAAGGCTGCATATTTGCTATCACTAACCTTCTGTTCAATGATCAATTGTTCTTCGAGAGCTTTCCAGTGATTTTGAATCGATTTCCCAAAGAGATCTTGATTATTGATGGCCATTTGGTCAATGTGCCAAACTGTCCAATACCATGAATTCGGATCATAGGTAGCAGTTTGAGGTTTGAAAGCCTTATAGGTATCTTTTACATTTCCATAGAATGGAACATAAGGGGTATTCCGTGAAGGCCCCATGCCGAGCCATACAGTTCCACCAAATGTTTTCGGAAGATTTGGATTGATTTGATAGACATGGGCATCGATCACATTTTCGTTTCCTAAAGCATATTTGTATTGATCTTTTCGAACAGTATCGTTGCTACCATCATCCCCTTGTTTCTTGACACCAATTTGATCATCTGGAACAAAACGACCATTCAAATGTTCAAAACGGTTTCGTTGTAAGGCAAAAGCATCTTCTAAGGTATATTTTTTATTTGGATCGGTTGGTGTGCGGAAGAGTTCGTATTCATCATCTTCATAAGTTACTTTTGCATTTGGGTCCAAAAGAGTGATTCCTGCATAAGTACGTGAACGGTCACCTTCGGCATATTTTTCTGGCCCATAAGATTTAGCAATATGAAAGTTCCCATCTTTATCGGTCTTGTAGTTTCCAGATTCTTTGGCTACTTTTTCGACATCTTTCGAAGCGATCACATTTTCCTTGTCATTCAAATCAACATGACCAAGGTAGTAGGTATTTGCGAAGACAGCATATTTGTCTTCTGGGACTTTTACCGCTACATATTGGTGACCGGAAAGAATTTCCATATACCAGGTTTCATTTTGGTCTGCAAAAACGACAACATTTCCTTCTGCTGACCCTTTTTCTTCAATAACTTTAGCTAAAAATTCAACCCCTTCACGAGCAGACTTAACACGTGGTAATACCACGTCCAACATAGCAGCTTCTGGAATCCCATTTTCTGTTAATGGGTCAGTCTTCAAGACTTTTTTGTTTGGAATTGCTGTAACAGTTGAGGTCATAGAGACGCCGGCTTCGTTAAATCCGTGTTCCCCAAAAGCACCATTACTACCATCTCCACGAGCAGAGTCATAAGTTGCTGTATATTTCATTTCACTAGTAGCATGTGGATAGGTAAAACCATTGGATTCGTCTTCCAGTTGGTCCCCTTCCTTATAATTCTTCGCACCAACAACCACATAGTTCTTGTTGTGCTTGCCACCATTTGGATAGTAAGGGTAGTCTTCTGTCCGACCAAAGAGAGTGGTACCATCCTTAGTCAATTGCCGACCAATGATAAAACCACAACAGGCTTGAACAGCTTGAACTGGTAGGAGCAAAAACGTCATTGCTACCAACGAAAGTTTAAACAACCATTTTTTCATGGCAAATCTCCTTTTTGAATGTCCCTTTTATAAAAAGGGACTACTCCTTATTTTTTATACTCCTAGTCTACCTCTTTTTATTTATTTTTGCAAACGCTTACCAGACTTGTTTTTATTCTATTTTTTCCTAAATTATCTTTCTATTCACTCATTTCTATGAAAATTATATATATTTATTGAGATTTCAAACAATTTTCTGTTAGTTTACGATTGCGCTACATTTTTTAGGAAAAAAGGGAGGCTGTGACAAAAGTCCTAGCCTCTCAATTATTTTTGGATTGTCGAGCAAGACGCAGTGGTTGAGTGGACTCTACTACGCTGATTTCATCAGCTTTTACAGCCCTACTCAACTGTGCGGAGGTGGGACGACGAAATCGAATTCTAACGAATTACCGATTTCTGTCCCACTCTCTCTTAAAATAGATTTAAGATTTTACCTAAGAAATAAAGCAAAAGTAAGAGATAAGATAGGGCTGCACTCATCTGATAGGTTCGGTTCATAAAGCGAGCTTCCCCTCTTACTGGAAAGACATAAGCCAACATCACCCCAGCTACTAAGCCACCGATGTGCCCCGCCATACTGATTCTTGGCATGAAGCTAAAGATCAAATTGACCAGGATCAAGCTGGTATAGGACTGACTTAAGTGGCGAATATAGGGACTTTGGACAATAAAGCGCAAAGCACCAATGGTCCCAAACAGTCCAAAGAGAGCTGTAGAAGCTCCTGCTGCAATCACATCTGGCGTAAAAATAGCGACAAAGACATTGCCCATCATGCCTGATAAGAGATAAAGAGCTAAGAAAGCTTTCGATCCAAAGAGATCTTCTGCCAAACGTCCCAAGTAATAGAGGGTGATCATATTGAGCACAAAATGTTCTAGGCCGATATGAACAAATGTAGCTGTCACTATTCGCCATAACTGGCTAGGATCGGCTTTCACAACCTCTCCAATAATCCCACCGCTATAGTAAATAGCAGCACCCGTTTGGTAGTCGCCTCCAAATCGGATAAACATGGAAAGAAAGACTGCCGTTGTGACGAGCAATAAGAGGCTGGTCACAGGATAACGACGATCAAAGAGTAACTTCATAGACTAACACCTCCTGAACTGCCTGATCAAAAGCATCTGGTTGGAACTCCTTCTGCTGGATGGAATAAATCGTACTAACCGTTTTTCCAGTAAAATCTTCTAAATAACGATCATAATAGCCACCACCATAGCCAATTCGGTAGCCTTTTGACTGGAAGACCACGCCTGGTACATGGATCAGATCAATCTCTGACTGATCCACAAACCTTCCTTTTTCATTGGGCTCCAGCAAACCAAAGCGTGTCTTTTCCAAAATATTAGGATCGTATTCCACAAATTCCATCCGTCCGTGTGGATAGGTACGGGGAACACAGATGCGTTTTCCAAGTTGAAGAGCGGCTTGAATCAAGCTAGCTGTGGAAACTTCATGCTCAAAGGACAGATAGGTCGCAAGGGTCTTTGCCTCCTGAAAAGCTGGTAGCTCCAAGAGGCGCTGAGTCAGCTCTTCATCTGCTTGAGTTTTCACGGATTCTGGCAACTGTTTCATGGCTGCTATGGTTTCTTTTCGTAGTGTTTTCTTCATGCCTACTCCTTTTTCCTAGTTTTTATTGTATCATTTTTTAGCAAAGATCCGAACAGTTTTTACGCGACAAAGAAAAAATCCAACTCCAGACGGAGTTGAATCAATCACTTATTGGTTGGCTTTCATTTTCAAAAATTTACCTATGTTTTCCACAGCAAAGGGAAGAGCTGCTTCATTTGGGCTCATCTTTGGATGGTGCAGGGCATAAGGGGTATCAATCCCCAGCCAGAACATGACACCCGGGACCTTGCTCAAGAGAAAGCCGAAGTCTTCTCCTGTCATCGCAGGCAGGATATCAATCAGGTTCACGTCTTCCTCAGCTGTGAAAAAGTCCATGAGTTCTTTGGCCAATTCTGGTTGGTTTTCCACAGGCAGGTAGCCCCCTTGCTTGAGTTCCAGGTCCAATTTCACATCAAACGCTGCTGCAATTCCTTCTGCAATGGCTTTGACCCGTTTTTGAGTCAAAAGATTCATCTCCATGGTCAAGGTCCGAATGGTCCCATGAAGGAAGGCTGTCTCAGCAATCACATTATTGGTTGTTCCTGCATGCATGGAACCAAAGGTCACCACAGCACCTTCAATCGGATCGACATTTCGACTCACGACTGATTGGACTTGGGTAATGAAGTAAGAGGCTGCTACAAGAGCGTCATTGGCCTCATGTGGAAAGGCAGCATGCCCTCCCTTACCTGTAAAGGTAATCTTGACTTCACAGGTCCCCGCAAAAAGGGTACCCGTATTGGTCGCAATGTCCCCCACCTTCAAATCAGGGCGTACATGCAGACCATAAAATTCATCAGGGATCCAGTCGCCAAAAGCATTGTCCTTATACATGAGCATCCCACCAGCTTCGTTTTCTTCAGCTGGTTGGAAGAGAAAGAGCAGGTTATTTTTGGGTTGCACTTGAACCAGTTGGTCCAAAAGCCCAAGGGCTGTCGTCACGTGCATATCATGACCACAAGCATGCATCCGTCCTTCGTGCTTGGAGGCAAAATCAAGGCCCGTTTGTTCCACAATCGGTAAGCCATCGATATCCGTCCGCCAGCCGATCGTTTTTTCAGGTGCAGACCCATGGAGATAAACCAGGATCCCGGTCCGCCAAGTCCGTTGCTCAACAAAGTCCTTGCCCGCTGTGATCTCTGCGATTCGCTCTAAGAGATAGGCTTGGGTTTCAAATTCTTCCAAACCAATTTCAGGGATCTGGTGCAAATCCCGTCTGATTTTGATTAAATCCAATGTCATAGTCGTCTTCTTTCTATTAGATTAGAATAGAGGCCTTGCGGCCTCTACTATCAATATCTTATAAATTACGCAAGGCGTCTTCGAGTGCTGTTTTTTGTTGTGTTTTTTCATCGATTTCCTTGATGATGCGAGCTGGGACACCAGCTACGACCACATTTTCAGGGACATCTTGAGTAACGATAGCGCCAGCGGCAACGACGGATCCGTTCCCTACTTGAACCCCTTCAATCACAACTGCATTGGCACCGACCAAAACATTGTCACCGATCCGAACAGGCTCAGCAGAAGCTGGCTCAATGACACCCGCAAGCACGGCACCTGCACCGATGTGGCTGTTTTTACCAACTGTTGCACGGCCACCGAGGATAGCCCCCATATCAATCATAGTTCCTGCACCGATTTCAGCGCCAATATTGATGACAGCACCCATCATAACAACCGCATTGTCTTCGATGGTCACTTGGTCACGAATAATAGCACCTGGTTCGATACGCGCATTTAGATAGCGCTTATCCAGCAAGGGAACAGCTGAATTACGGCCATCTTGTTCCACCACATAATCCTTGTTCTCTGTCAAGTTGGCAAGAAGGGGCTCGATATCTTTCCAGTCACCGAACAAAACATTGCCAAGCTTGGTAACAGAAGCAGGAACAGCCGTTGCCAATTCCCCTTCAAAGGTTATTTTCACATTTGTTTTCTTTTCTGCATTTCCAATAAAAGCGATAATTTCTTGAGCAGACATTTTTTGTGCTGTCATAAGATTCTCCATTCATTTCAATTAAAGGTATCCATATTATACCACAAACCCAAAGAGATGAACACCTAAGGTGACGTGCTTGTAGCCGAATCCTCCAGGCCTGTCATTTCACTAATGGTGCGATGACTTTCAAAGTGAATCGTAACTAAATGCGCTTCAGACAGTTTGTAGTAAAAGATTAAGAAGGGCTCTGAACTCATCATATTCGACCAAGAAACACGGCTAGGAATTCCTACGGTATTCACAAGATCTGAATAGCTGGTTCCTATTTTAATATTGGCAAAATCCTCTCTGTTCAAACTGCCATTTTTATTGGCTAATCGCTCACTGTTTAAGTTCTCAACATCAAGAGAAGATAAACGGTCAATACCAATATTTGAAAGTAAAACTGTTACGGAAGAAGGACAGGTTTTCATCCTATCAGACAGGGAGTCCTATACATTTTTTCTCGGCCCTGGAACTCTTGTTCCTCTCAATGAAACTAGACCAGCTTCTGAAATCAAGTAGGTTCGACCCTGGTGGGCCGAAGCTACCTTAATATTCATCCCTTGATCTGCCAATGATTTCTCCCTTCTTATACCAACACCAATTTCTTACCTTTTTTCTTCAATTCCATCACTACTTCTGCCTGGCCTGGTATTTGGTAAGTGGCTAGAAAACCTTCTTCTCCATCCAGCAATTCCCCCCAGACTAAGCGTTGTGGAGTTCCCAACTTATTGATTAGATGGGCTAATTCTGTACCTTTATTTTCTTTTTCAGTAGTGATTTCTTTCTCACTACTTGCCTTCTCGTTTGCATCCAACAAATTCGTCGCATCTACCATCGTCAAGCGATACCCCTGATCTTTCTCTTGTTCAAACCACAAGGTCACACTTTTCTTCCCATGAACTGTTTGCTTAGCTGCATAAGTCAAGACAAGAACAGTTTTATCCCCTTTAGCTGTCTTTGTATAGCGAACTTTTTGAGCTTTTCCCCATTCCGTCACAACAGTTTCCAAGCGTGTTCCTAGTTGCTGACTCTGCTTAAGACGGACTTTCAAATTCGCCACAGCTTCGATGGTCCATTTAAACTGCTTGATTTCTTGTTCCTTGCTGACCAAATTCTTGTAATCCTTTGGCTGGAAATGAGTAAGCGTTTGATCCTCCTTGGTATCGGTTCCCTGCTCTTGCACCTGGATCCTTGCAATCGCAAGTAACAGTCCTAAAACAAAACACAAAAACGGTAGCAAGAGTTCTTTTCGATTCT
This sequence comes from Streptococcus sp. 27098_8_186, assembly GCF_041432055.1. Classification (NCBI taxonomy): domain Bacteria; kingdom Bacillati; phylum Bacillota; class Bacilli; order Lactobacillales; family Streptococcaceae; genus Streptococcus; species Streptococcus sp. 27098_8_186. The sequence goes on along the minus strand of NZ_JAPVYV010000015.1, from coordinate 16,488 downwards.
TTTTCATCCACTCGATCATTTGCTTCACCCCTTCTTCGTCAAACGATACTGACCATTCTGGTCACGTTCAAAGGTCAAAGAGACCAGTCCATCTGTCACCTGATAAGACAAGGCTAAGACTTGCTCGTCCTTTGTAGAGGTCAAACTAAGAGAATTGGGAAGGCCTGATTTGTTCAAGACTTCTTCTACAGACGTTCCCTTTTCCTTTTTTCCATCCAAAGGCTTATAGCCTGCAAAATCTGCCAATTTTAAATTCTTTTTGCTCTGATAGTGAGACGACTTTGGCGCAAATCCTTGAATCGAGCTCACATAAAAGGCATCACCCTGCTTTTGAAATTCTATGGTATAAGGATAGAGCCCCTTCACAGGACTCCCATAACCTAGCTGGACTTGCGCTCCAAAACTCGTATCTTCTTGTGTAAAACTCGCTGCTTTTCCAAATTTTTTGACGAATGCAGACAAAGTCACCCAATTTTTTTGTGTCTTTCCTTCTCCTCTTGCAAGCTCCAATAACAGCAAGTCTTCTAAAGTCGGCGCTTTGGAAGAAGAAGCAACAAATTGCTGGCCGTCTTCATGCATTTGAGACAGGCTCAACAAGCGATCTTTGGGTAAGGTTTTAACCGGATGAATCATAAATACCAGGCAAGCACCAACGACAAAAGCTAGCAAAGCACTTGCAGCTTCTTTGAGGATTTTCTTATGATCTCTGACCCACTCTTTCATTTCTTCCATCCTTTATGCTCTTTCTATTCAAACTCCTTCTATTGTATAGAAAATTAGCGTATTTGTCTCGTCTTATCCGAATTATCCGAAAGAAAGAGGCGCTTGCCTCTTTCTTTTCTTCATTAATTTAGTAGCTGTCTTTACTGCTCAAAAGGAAATCTCCATTTGATTGGCGAATGAAGGTTAAGTCCACATAATCCCCATTTTTCTTTTGGAAATCCATGACCATTTCCACCTTGTCTGAATCATCAGATGTACGGATGCTCAGGCTGACCCCATCACTGTATTTTTCTAAAATCTCTTTGTATGAGGTTCCTCCTGCACCGGTCTCACTGTTTCCAATTTTGAATCCATCTGCGAAGTTATCCTCGACGCTAAGATTTTTCCCAAATTGATTAAATTCAAACTTGACAAGCTGGAATTCTTTTCCTTTCTTAGAGTAGGTCGCTTTGACCTCTTTATTATACGAGCTGTCATCCCAGCTTAAGGTTAATTCGCCATTATCAAATTGAACAGAACTAGCTTTACCATAAGCATCGACTGTTCCTTCAGGAGTCTCCCCACCATCTTTTTCAGTCAAAAACTGAAGCTGCTCGATATCAGATTGCTTCCAGCTGAAATCGGCTTCCGCATCTTCAGAAGTCAATTGCTCCAAATCGATATTGGAAGAAGAAGCAGAATGGTAGCCTGACCAAGAAGCCTGCTTTCTTGATGACGAGGTGCTAGGTCTGGCATGACCAATCAAATAGCCACTGACTCCACCGATGAGAAGACCTACTAAGATCCCAAGAGCAAAACGAATAGCCTTCTTGTCTGCAGTATCCATCGGTCTTCCAACAGGAGGGAGAGGAGCTTGTGGAATATGTGTGCCAGGAACAGGCGCTGTTTGCGGACTAACCGGTCCAGCTACTGTGTTTTGAGGAGCTTGAGGCGCAGGCTGGAATGGAGGAGTCGGTTGAGGAGCAACAACTATATCTGGATTTTCTCCAACAGTTGCTTCATCTGCTTTTGGATGCTCCATAGTTTCTGATATAGCTGGCTCGTCTGCCTCTTCTTTCATTGCTTTCGTCTCCGTCACTGAAAGGCCACTAGCTTCTGGAACGACCCAGTCTTCGGCATCTTCTTTTGGGACAAAGGCTGGCGCAGCCACATCAAAATGCGGTGTCCCATCTAAGGGAGTATCTTTCATAAATTGTTCTTGATCTTTCTCGGACATTTCGAATTCTCCTTTTTATTCTTCTCTTCTACTATAACATAAAACCTAGGAAGGACCAACTCCTGTCTGTTTAGACTGAAAAAGATCGGGGATAGATCGGACCTTTTAGAAACTTCTATTATAATTTCTTGCGAAGGGTGACAATCGCAATCAGATTACCATATGATCGAGAAACATAACTAGATCGTGTTTTTATAATTAATTCCAGGGGACAAAAATATGAGTTTGTTTAGCAAGTGAAAAAACGACCTCTTACGAGATCGTTTTATCTATCGATTAAAGACGAGAGTTGAGTTCTGCTCCAAGTTCTTCAAATCCTGGTTTACCAAGAAGGGCAAACATATTTTTCTTGTAGGCTTCAACACCTGGTTGGTCAAATGGGTTGATCGCATTCAAGTAACCTGAAAGGGCGATAGCCAATTCGAAGAAGTAGATAGTGTAACCAAGAGTGAAGGCATCTTGCTCAGGAAGAGTCACGTACATGTTTGGCACGTCACCGTCAGTGTGGGCAAGAAGAACACCGTCAGTTGCTTTTTTGTTAACGAAGTCAACGTCTTTTCCTTGGAGGTAACCAAGTCCGTCAAGGTCTTCTTCCAAGGTAGGGATGATCACGTTCTTACGCGGTTTGTCAACACGGACAACTGTTTCAAACATGATACGAGTTCCTTCTTGGATAAATTGACCCAATGAGTGCAAGTCTGTTGAAAAGTTAGCTGAAGTTGGGTAAATACCTTTTTGGTCTTTCCCTTCTGACTCACCAGCCAATTGTTTCCACCATTCTGAGAAGTATTGAAGAGATGGCTCGTAGTTTACCAAGATTTCAGTAGCATATCCTTTACGGTAAAGGATGTTACGCACTGCTGCGTATTGGTAAGCTTCGTTTTCAGCAATCTTGTCTGAAGTGTAGTCTTTACGAGCAGCATTCGCACCTTCCATAAGGGCTTTGATATCAGCACCTGATGCAGCAATTGGAAGCAATCCAACTGGCGTCAAGACTGAGAAGCGTCCACCGATATCATCTGGAACTACAAATGTTTCCCAACCATTGGCATCTGCTTCCACTTTTACAGCACCTTTGGCACGGTCAGTTGTTGCGTAGATCCGTTTGTTGGCTTCTTCTTGACCGTATTTCTTCACCAAGAGTTCTTTGAAGACACGGAAAGCGATCGCTGGTTCAGTTGTTGTACCAGATTTAGAAATCACATTTACTGAGAAGTCTTTATCTGAAACGTACTCTACCAAGTCAGCAAGGTAAGTTGATGAGATTGAGTTTCCAGCGTAAAGGATTTGTGGCGCTTTGCGTTCTTCTTTTGTTTGCAAGTTTGCAAAGTGGTGGTTCAAGAAGTCAATAGCTGCTTTCGCACCAAGGTATGATCCACCGATCCCGATAACGACCAAAACATCGCTGTCTGATTTGATTTGTTCAGCAGCTTTCAAGATGCGGTCAAATTCTTCGCGGTCATAATTTTCAGGAAGGTCCAACCAACCTAGGAAGTCACTACCAGCACCTGTTCCTTTACGGATCAATTCATCAGCTGCAGTCACTTGTGGTTGCATGTATTCCACTTCATGTGGGGCAACAAATTTACCCAAAACTTTTGAGTAGTCAAATTTAATATGAGACATGTTATTCCTCCAAATTTTGTTCTTCTCTATGATATCGCTTTACACGGATTTAATCAAGGGAAACCAATCTATAAAACGTTTTCATTTGCTAATTTTTTTATTTTCACAAATCAAGCAACGACGCAATAGCAATCGTTTGCATATTTGCACTATTTTTGGCTAGAAAATAAAAAAAGAAGCTTCTCACGAAACTCTATTTTTTCTCTTTTATTCTTTGGATATCAAAGTCATTTCTACATGACTCTGGTGAGCAATAGCCCTCACGTCGCTTCGATCCTCAGGGTCAATATCTCTAAACTCATCTGCGACTTTCAGTCTTACCTCACTAAGAACTTCATCGGTTTACAGCTTTTTCCCTAACGGGAAAAACTGCATCCATTGCTCTAGGATTCATCTGCGTCCTTTGGACTTGATTCATTTTGCGCTATAGCCCTCACGTCGCTTCGATCCTCAGGGTCAATATCTCTAAACTCATCTGCGACTTTCAGTCTTGATTCGTTAAGAGCTTTTATCGGTTTACAGCTTTTTCCCTAACGGGAAAAACTGCATCCATTGCTCTAGGATTCGTCTGCGTCCCTTGGACTTGATTCATTTTACGCTATAGCCCTCACGTCGCTTCGCTCCTCAGGATCAATATCTCTAAGCTCGGTCGCGCCTTACAGGCTAATTTCATTTACGCTATAGCCCTCACGTCGCTTCGCTCCTCAGGGTCAATATCTCTAAGCTCGGTCGCGCCTTACAGGCTTACCTCACTAAGAGCTATAGAAAAAGAGCACACAGTTCACTTCGCTTAGGGCTGCTGGATTCCTCCCCTGACCCGCTTCACGCAGAACTGTTGCTCCGATAGGTATTATATCATAATTTGTTCGATTTGCAAAGGTCCGGTTTTTATTCTTGTGTTTCGGCCTTGGCTGCGAGTTTGGCTTGTTTTTTTCGTTCTCGACCTTGGCGGAAGAAGGTCTGCATGATGGCTGCACATTCTGCTTCCAAGATTCCTGTTTCTACTTCGACTCGGTGATTGAGGCGTTCATCTGCCAAAATGTCGTAGAGACTACCTGCTCCACCGAACTTCTGATTGGTCGCCCCGTAAATCACCTGGGGAATCCGAGCTAGACCAATGGCACCACTACACATGACACAGGGCTCAATCGTGACAAAAAGCGTCGTATCCAGCAGGCGCCAGCTATTTTCACGCTGATTGGCCTCCTCGATCGCCATGATTTCCGCATGCATGACCGCCCGCTGCAGCTCCTCACGCGCATTATGTCCACGCCCGATAATCTGACCATCCTTGACCAAGACACAGCCAATCGGTATTTCATCATTGGCGAGGGCAATCTCCGCCTCCTTCAGGGCTTCCCTCATAAACATCGCTTTTTCCTCTATCGTGTAGTCCATCTCTTCCTTCTTCCTTTTAGTTTCTTTGTTCATTATACCATAGGCAGCTTACGACTCACAAAAAAAGCCGCCGATTGGGCGACTCTTATGGGAGATTATTATGAAAAAGTTTAGGAGGTTTAAACAAAGTTAGGAGGTCTTTGTTTATGCTTCTAGTATAGCTGGCCTATCTTAAATAAAGCTTAAGTTCTCTGAGTATTGATGATTTTGGAAATATCACCACTTAGAATCTCAAAAATATCTGACAAATTGCTGGCTTACTACTATCCGCTTTGTCGCAGAACCAACTATTGTGGCATCGCTCATCCTTTACGTAACTCAAGGATTTGGTCATAGCGCTCTTCTTCATCAATATGATGGGCTATTTCTAGTACCGTGATCGGCAAAGAAAAGATTAGGTCTCTAACCAGACGACTATTTTTTTCGTCCAAAGCTGATGTCACTTCGTCCGCTAATAAAATATCCTTCTCGCGTAAGAGAAAACGAGCCAACTCTAATCTGACACGCTGACCTCCTGAAATGTTTTCACCATTATTATGAATTTCTACATTCAAAATATCCTGAAATTCATCTATTAAGCCAACTCGGTCCAATACCTCCAATAATTCATGGTCCTGAAAAGGCTGACCAAAAGTTAGATTATAGCGGATAGTATCGTTAAACAGGAAGGGATGCTGGCTAATTAAACCGATATTCCCTTGGAAATGACTCGTTATTTGATTTCCATCATACTGAACGAAAATGTCACCCTCATCACATACTTCTTCTCCTAAAATCAAGCGAAAAAGAGTCGTCTTTCCAGACCCGCTCGGTCCTTTGATTAAGACCTTCTGACCTACTGAAATCGTCGCCGTCAAATCAGAAAAAAGCTGACGTTCAGCAAAACTTTTTGAAATATGATTTAAGCGCAACGATTCGAGATTTTCAACAAATTGATCCTTTGTCTCTTCGAAATCAGGTTCTTCCTCGATAATCTTAAACAGGCGGTTCGCAGTCGGCAAGGCACCTTGGAGATTGGCTGCACTGTACATCAGAGTTTGGATCGGTTCTACCAGCATCCCCGCAGCAACATACATAGAGATGAGGCTTGTAATAGAAATAGAATTTCCCTGTAAACTCAAATAAAAGCCTAAAGCAAGAGGAACAACCTGACTAAAAAAGACCATAAATCCATTAAAGAAAAAAATAATATTATGTGTGAAACAAAATCTTTGGATGGCTTTTTGATATTCTCCGTTTAAATCATTCACGCGCTCTTCATTCAGCCTCATGGCCTGATTAATCCGTAAGGTTTGGCTGCCTTGCATACTATCCGAGACAAGCCCATGTAATTTCGTTCTAAGCTTGGACCAGCTGTCTCCCGAATCTTGTAAACGACGATTCATGATGAACTGAGGAATAGGTCTCATAATCGTAAAAATGACAAAAATAAGTCCTAAGAGAAAATTTTGTGAAACAATATAAATGGCTGTAACAAGGGCGACAAATCCCCAACTCACCATAACATTTATATTTTCCAAATAATTATCGCCCACATATTCCATATCTTGAGTTAGCAGACTAACTTTTTCATCATTGGAAAATTTAGGATTCAATATGACTTTCTTAAATAAAAGGGCACGGACACTTTTGTTGATTTCTCTTCGGAATATATTGTGCGAATAGTTTGAAAACAGCATCAGACTATAAATAACAAGATAGACAGACAAACCAAATAAAACAAAATTGAGAATTTTTCCATAAGAAAGGCCGTTTTGATCTAACTTCAAGGCCTTCGTTAAAATCAGAGGTTGCGCCAACACCAAACCACTATTCACAATACGCCCTAAAAAAATAGGAAAAAGATACTTCTTATCAATGTACTTATAAATATTTCTCATAATTATCATCCATCAAAATAGAGGGCTAGCACAACCCTCTTCTCTAATTTATTTAAAATCGTGATTATTTACAATCACAATTATAGTTAAATACTCTAGGTTTAGCATTCATTTTGTCATCGAATTTGTTATTCACTTTAACCTTCATGATATCTTCCTTTCTAGTCCACATCTAAAATGTCATTATAAGATTTTGACAAAGCGAAAAGTGCTAAATTTTTACGAATTTTTTCCTTCACACTTTTACATAGATACTTTTCGACCTCATACTCACCCTCACTTAAATATTTATTTTTATCAAGATAAGCATGAAACTCTTTCCTAATCACATCATTGCTGTCGACTACTCTATTCAATTCATTCGTAAGAAAAAATGAATGATTGGTTTTAGTATTAAAATACAACGTACCATCATCAGTACTATATTTTAATATATATCGTGACAAATTCATATTATCACCTCTTAATCTGTGTTACTTAACCTACAGTAAGTATACACCGATAGAAATATTGAATCAAGCAATATTCAGCAGATTAGAAAAGTTCCAACTTTTAATATTTTGGAAAAGGTTATCCTATAAAAGCTGCAATTTCGCCAACTTCTTGAGCAATATAGGTGGCGCCGGCTTCTTCCAATTCTTCCCTGCTTCCAAAGCCATAAAGGACACCGATAGAATCAAGCTTTTGCGCTTGAGCGCCAAGCACATCGTGCTCCCTGTCTCCAATCATGATGGTATGCGCCAAATCTGTAATCCCATTTTGCTCCAAGGCATACTGGATAACATCGCTTTTTTTACTACGTTTTCTATCCATGGTCGCACCAGCGACAAAGTCAAAATAATCATACAAACCAAAGTGTTTGAGAATTTGAATGGAAAATTCTTCAGGCTTTGACGTAGCTACAATCAACTGTTTGCCAGCCTGCTTGAGAGAAGCCAGCAAGTCAGGAACGCCTAGATAGACCTCATTTTCATAAAGGCCTTTTTCGGAAAAATACTCATGATAGTAGTCAATGGCCTTTAAACATTCTTCCTTAGAAAATCCATAAAAGCGCTCAAAAGACTCCTGCAAGGGCGGACCGATGAAAACTCTCAATGCTTTCTTGTCTGGCACTTGAATCCCATATTTTCCTAAGGCATAGGCCACCGAGTTGGTAATCCCTAGTTCTGAATTGGTCAAGGTGCCGTCTAGGTCAAATAAAATCGTTTGATACATTTTTTCCTCTTTCTGCTTTCAAAAAGAGGCTGGGACAAAAGTCCTAGCCTCTCAATTGTCTTTGGATTGTCGAGCAAGACGCAGTGGTTGAGTGGGCTCTACTACGCTGATTTCATCAGCTTTTACAGCCCTACTCAACTGTGCGGAGGTGGGACGATGAAATCGAATTCTAACGAATGACCGATTTCTGTCCCACTCTCTTATCTTCATTTGCTTATAAACTAGACCAGACACTTTCAAGGATATTGGTTTGGTCACGATCTGGTCCGACTGAGAAGGTTGAAATGCGCACACCAACCAACTCACCGATACGGCGGACATAGTTACGGGCATTTTCTGGAAGCTCATCCAAGTGACGCACACCGGTGATGTCTTCTGACCAACCTGGCAATTCTTCATAGATTGGTTTGCAACGTTTGAGTTGCTCCAAGCTTGCTGGGTAGTGGTCAATGCGTTCTCCATCCAAGTCGTAAGCCACACAGATTTTCACCGTATCCAAGCCCGACAGAACGTCGATCGAGTTCAAGCTAAGGTTGGTAATTCCTGAGACACGACGGCTATGGCGCATGACAACTGAATCAAACCAACCGACACGACGGGGACGACCGGTTGTTGTCCCATACTCATGGCCGACTTCACGAATCCGATCACCCACTTCATCAAAGAGTTCCGTAGGGAATGGGCCATCTCCGACACGGCTGGTATAGGCTTTACATACACCGACAACCTTGTCGATCTTACTTGGGCCGACACCTGATCCGATGGTCACCCCACCTGCGACTGGGTTTGAAGAGGTTACAAATGGATAGGTTCCTTGGTCGATATCCAACATAACCCCTTGGGCTCCTTCAAAGAGCACGCGCTTGCCGTTATCCAAAGCATCGTTCAAGATGACGGAAGTATCGGTTACATATTGCTTGATTTGTTGACCATATTCATAGTATTCTTCAAAGATATCATCAAATGAAAGAGCCTCTGCATCATAGAGTTTGGTAAATTGACGGTTCTTTTCTTCCAAGTTGATACGAAGACGTTCCGCAAAGACGTCGCGGTCCAAAAGGTCCGCGATCCGGATTCCCACACGCGCAGCCTTGTCCATGTAAGCTGGGCCAATCCCTTTAATCGTCGTCCCGATCTTGTTGTCGCCTTTAGACTCTTCTTGGAGACGGTCCAATTCGATATGGTAAGGAAGGATGACATGGGCACGGTCTGAAATGCGCAAACTGTCTGTTGTCACACCTTCTTCATGAAGATAAGCCAACTCTTTGACCAATGACTTAGGATTGATCACAACCCCATTCCCAATGACAGAAATCTTTTCAGGGAAGAAGATACCTGAAGGAATCAAGTGCAACTTGAACTTTTTGCCGTCGATCACAATGGTGTGACCGGCATTGTCCCCACCTTGGTAGCGAGCAATGACTTCTGCATTGGCTGATAGGAAGTCAGTAATCTTCCCTTTTCCTTCATCACCCCATTGGGTTCCTACTACAACTACTGATGTCATAATTCTTTTTCATATACCATAGATAGGATGCTATCTATGCCTTTCTTCAAACTAAGGGCAGGAGTCTCACCTGCAAGTTTGTCTTACACTCTATTATAAGCAATTTTTGATGTTTTTTCAAGATCCACTCAGCTATCGTTTATTTTTCTCCTTCCTTTTTAAACCAACTTCTCTATGAAACTCGTCTTTTACTTGGAAATGGCTTCTTTCTAGAAATAATGTTCGGGATTTTCTTTTCTTCTTGCCCTTCTTCTGAAACGACTGATTTTCGGAATTCTCCTTGTCCCCACTTTGCTTGATTTGTGCTAAAATAGTAGGTATGGACAAAATTATTAAAACTATCTCAGAAAGTGGCGCTTTTCGTGCCTATGTACTAGACAGTACAGAAACCGTACGAACAGCCCAAGAAAAACATCATACACAAGCTAGCTCCACGGTCGCACTTGGCCGTACCCTCATTGCCAGTCAAATTTTGGCAGCAAACGAGAAAGGAGATACTAAAATTACGGTCAAAGTCCTTGGGACTAGCTCACTCGGAGCCATCATCACCGTGGCAGATACCAAGGGAAATGTTAAAGGCTACGTGCAAAATCCTGGAGTGGATATCAAGAAGACGGCAACTGGTGAAGTCCTGGTGGGACCATTTGTCGGAAACGGAGAATTCCTGGTCATCACTGACTATGGTACGGGAAATCCTTATAACTCCATGACCCCTCTTGTAACCGGTGAAATCGGAGAAGACCTGGCCTTTTATCTGACGGAAAGCCAACAAACACCTTCTGCAGTTGGACTCAATGTCCTGTTGGATGACGAAGACAAGGTCAAGGTGGCTGGTGGTTTCTTGCTCCAGGTTTTGCCAAATGCCAAGGAAGAAGAAATCGCGCGCTTTGAAAAACGCATCCAAGAAATGCCTGCTATTTCAACACTTTTGGAATCTGAAGACCATATTGAAGCCCTTCTTGCTGCTATCTATGGGGATGAACCTTTCAAACGCCTCTCTGAAGAAGAACTTCGCTTCCAGTGCGACTGCAGCCGTGAGCGCTTTTTGAACGCTTTAGCAAGTCTGCCAGCTAGTGATCTAAAAGAGATGAAAGATGAAGATCACGGTGCAGAGATTACCTGCCAATTCTGCCAAACACACTACCACTTTGACGAAAATGACTTGGAGGAACTCATTCGTGACAAATCTTAATACGCCATTTATGATCGGGGATGTCGAAATCCCTAACCGTACTGTCCTAGCCCCAATGGCCGGAGTGACTAATTCAGCTTTCCGGACCATTGCCAAAGAACTGGGGGCGGGGCTCGTTGTGATGGAAATGGTCTCTGACAAGGGAATCCAGTACAACAATGAAAAGACGCTTCACATGCTCCATATCGATGAAGGAGAAAATCCTGTATCGATCCAACTCTTTGGAAGTGACGAAGATAGCCTCGCTCGCGCAGCTGAATTTATCCAAGAAAATACCAAGACCGATATCGTCGATATCAACATGGGCTGCCCGGTGAATAAAATCGTCAAGAACGAGGCTGGTGCTATGTGGCTCAAGGACCCAGACAAGATCTACTCCATCATCAATAAGGTTCAATCTGTCCTTGATATCCCATTGACGGTCAAGATGCGGACGGGTTGGTCGGATCCTTCCCTCGCAGTTGAGAACGCCCTCGCTGCTGAAGCTGCAGGTGTCTCTGCCCTCGCCATGCATGGACGGACTCGGGAGCAAATGTATACGGGTCATGCGGACCTTGAGACCCTTCACAAGGTTGCACAAGCTCTGACCAAGATTCCATTTATCGCAAACGGAGATATCCGTACAGTTCAAGATGCCAAACAACGAATCGAAGAAGTCGGTGCTGATGCGGTCATGATTGGCCGCGCTGCTATGGGCAATCCTTATCTCTTCAACCAAATCAACCACTACTTTGAAACAGGAGAAATCCTGCCTGATTTGACTTTTGAAGACAAGATGAAGATCGCTTACGAACACTTGAAACGCTTGATCGATCTCAAAGGTGAGCACATTGCCGTTCGTGAATTCCGTGGCCTCGCCCCTCACTACCTCCGTGGTACCTCAGGTGCAGCCAAACTCCGTGGCGCCATCTCCCAAGCCAGCACTCTGGCTGAGATTGAAGAACTCTTACAATTAAAAGCATAGAAACACAAAAAGAAGGACCTCATGTGAGGTCCTGTTTTTATAGATTGTCTGTTTGCAGGCCAAGTTGTTTAACTCTTGCAGTATAGTAGGTCATGATCAAAAAGAGGTTGGCTGTGATCAGCCAGATGGCCCATTGGTGAATGAAATGCATGAGGATGGCGACGCTAATCGCTCCTGCAACAAAGCTTCCAACAACAATCCCGTAATTCATGGCCTGACGCCGATACTCGTCCAAATCTCCCTTTCCTCGAGTGACTCGGTACAAAGCCGTCAGCATCTTGCGGTAATTGCCGGAAGTCATAAAGATCACATAAGGGTGGTTTTCAATCAAGCTTCCTGTAAAGGTCAACATCATCATCCCTGTCCCAAAAGCAATAAAGGGAACTTCTACAGGTGGTATGACAGACACCAAGGGAATCAGGAGTGTCACCACAAACAAAGGAATCAACATCTTGGTCCGCCAAAAGGCTGTCTTGCGATACTCTTTGATATGGAGGGCAACCACAAAGCCGATCGAGAAAAATAAAATAGATGAAAAACGCATGATGGTATTTTCGACATGGGGATCGTGCCAATCAGCGATGAGAAGCAGTAGATTCCCCGTTTGGGTCGCGACCAAACTCCGGTAGTGCATGTGGCAAAAGACATCGAGGCCCCCTCCGATAAAACCAAGCAGGGCCCCCATCAGTCGTGTATTTTGTGGTAAAATTATTTTTTCTTCCATAGTCTTGTCTCTTTTGATCTCAATTATGTTTATTATACCACTTTGCACACAAGTGGAGCAGGAAAAATCAGAAAAAGCCCTCCAGCTGCTAAAAGTAAGGGAGGGCTGGTAGAATGAACCCCGCTCGATCTACTGTTTTAAGCGATAAGTCTTGCGTGGTTTTTTCTTAGGTACCCGCTTGACACCCACTTCTTCCACGAATTCTCCGAATTTTACGAGGAAGTTATTGCTAACGATGGGACGTCCAGGATTAATCAGATTAACCAACTCAGTTGCTTCATAAACGGTGAAGGGCTCCTCTAATAGATAGAGGAAGGTTGGATTCCAGTCCAGACGCCCCTGAATCCGCTTGATTGATTCTTGAATAATCTGGTAGTGGTCAAAGGCAAAATCAGAAGCAGCTAAGGGTTCTCCATCGAGCAAACACTGGGATTTTTTGAAATCGACATCGAGAAAAACGACTTCCTTGGCATCGTCACCTGCATGGGCTAAGTCTACTGCTTCTGCTGGCAGATAGACCAGATGGGCAATGGTAATGACCCAGCCTCTGGGATCGCGCCCAGGGGTGGAAACGGTCATGAGCTGTTCCACCTTATTCACTGGAAGATCGAGCCCGACTTCTTCTTTAACTTCTCGGATGCAGGCATGGGTCGCATCTTCATCCTTGTTCACAAAGCCCCCCACCAAGGCGAGGCGGTGTTGATAAGGGTGGGCCTTGCGGCGAATAGCTAAGAGCTTGAGCTTTCCTTCAACAAAACAGTAAGCTACCATGTCCGCTGTGACACTGGGGGTTTCATAAGTCGGCAGGTCTTGCTCCTTGTACCACTTGAGAAAGTCCGCTTCACTAGCGACCGTCTCAAAATACTCTTTCTCCGTCATTCCTGCTGGAATCGAGAGACTTGCCATCTAAGCCACCTCCTTCTTGAGGGCTTTGGTCCATTGGTACCAGCCCACTAAACTATTGAGCGTGTAGACCCAGTACATTCCTTGAATGTGAAGACTCTGATCCCACCAGAGATAGATACTAAAGACGTTGGTCGCAATCCAGAAGATCCATTGCTCCCGGTAAAGGCGGGTCATTAGGAGCTGACCGACCCCATTGGTCGCATCGGTGATACTATCGCGGAAAGGGCGAGCGCTATGGATGCTCTGATATGCAAAGCCCATACCGATCCAAATCACAGCACACAAGGCCAAGTAGCGCATCCACTCGATTAAGTTCAATTTCTTGGCTTCAAAGTGAGATTCTTCGACCTTACCTTGATCATTGATCCGATTAGAGAGCCAGACATAAAGGCCGATCGGTTGCATGATGAAGAAATAAAGAGTTGTCAGAACTTCCCCGTAGAAGTTCTTATTGAGGGCTAAAACGAGGTAGATCGCTGAATTCACTGCTCCAAAAAGGTAGTTACTAGCACGCCCTTCTGCAACCAGGATGACGCAGACAATGCCTGTCCAAGAGGCAAACAGTCCCAGCCAATCATGCTGTCCTGTACGATTGGTCCATTCTAAGAAGAAGGGAACGCTGGAAAGAAGCAGGAGATAGATCCATTGAAAGGCTGTACGTCCCACAAAAAGGTCCTCCCATAGAAGTTTCATAATATTGACAAAGCCTTGCTTTTTCGCTTCTTGGTGAACATTTCTAAAGTCTTGGCTAAAAGTTGCGAATTTTTGAGATAGGTTTTTCATAAGCTGCTCCTTAGTCGGCTTGGTAAATGGCATCGATCACCTTCTTGGCTTCTTCGTAGTTGCCGAGGTAGTCTGATGCGAGGAAAGTGGTCGGAATGTTCCCTAGGTATTGCTGACGCAATTGGTCTAGGTAATTTGAAAAGCTGGTGCGGATCTCTTCGTCAGCCATAGTCATGTCTCGGAAACCATCATTGACATAAGAGCCGATCGGCTGGACAAAGAGGATCAAATCCCATTTTTCTTTGGACAGAATACTGACAAAGAGGTTGTCGAAGGTATCGGTCATGCCGGTATCCTGGCCTTCGACCTCCATGTAGTAGTCGTAATAACCCTTGGTTACCAGGGAATTGGTATCGGCGATGACAAGACCTCGATTGGCACTACTATCGATGAGCTTGGAGGTTTGATCATACTGTACTAAGAGTAGGTAATAGTAATCTTTGGGCGTGAGCTCATCATCGCGAACATTGTTTTTTATCTGGTATTCACGGGCATACTCCAGACTAACAGGTGCATCGTAAAAGCGAGCCAAGTCCTTTGCAAGGGTCGTTTTCCCGTTGCTGGCGCTCCCCATGATCAAGACTTTTTTCGTGAACTGGCGACGGAAGGGCTGAGCGATGTATTTCCAGTATTTGCTTGGATTTTCCCGGATCATGGTAGCAGAGATTCCGAAGCGACGCTCTTCTAAGTGAACTTCAAACCCTCTCGCTTCCAACTCTTCCTTATAAGCTTTCTCCCCTACATAAAAGATCAACTCTTCTGTCTCTGTTTGATACTGGATGGTGTCTAGGGCTGTTTGTAACCAAGGCTCCCAGCCCAAAGGATAACGAGGAAGTTCTGTCTCATCTAACTTATAGACTTGGGTCAATTCATCATTTGAGAAGGCTTCGCGGATATAACGGAAGCGTTTTTGTAAAGTCAGTCCCACTTCTTCACCACGGTCCCCTTCATAACCGGAAACGATGACACGAACGCGATCACACTGACGCTTGGCCCGCTGGATCAGGTCAATATGCCCTTGATGAAGAGGCGCAAAGGTTCCAAAAACCAGGGCAATTCTTTCTTTTTTCATATGAACTCCTTTTTATAATTTTTTATAAATAGATTTTCTTTATGTTTTTATTATAAACTATATTTTCTGTCTGTCAATAGTTTTTTATAAAAAAATATATTTTTCTACAAATCAACAAAAAAATCTGAAAAGAGAAGCTTCTCCTTTCAGATCTTTCGAATCTTATTCACGAGTGAGGGAGTGGCTGACACCGTCTTTCAGAACTGTCACACTAGATACAGAGCCATCTTTTCCAACTACAATATCCAAAGTCGCTGCAGAGCCATCTCCTGCCGAGAGATTAGCATGGTAATGACCATCATCCAAGGTATAGTTATACCCGCTGATACCATAGGCTACGGGTTGGCCCCCAGGAAGTTGGATAGTCACTTGACCACCTTGGCCAATAGTGACTCCAGTGTCGCGCTTGTCAGACCAATTCCCAGCTGCTGCAGAGAAATCCCCTGCTGCTACAGAATAGACTCCCTTGTATTGGGCATTCTCCGTAGCAGAGGCTTGTTGCTTAGCCTGGGCATGACCATCTTCTAGACTTGGCAATTTTGCTTTCGCTGGTGTTGCTGGAGCAGCTACTTCTTTTGTTGCCGATGCTCCTGGTGTCTCTGCTTTTGCTGGAGCAGGAGTTTGACTAGCTGCATCTCGGTTGGTCTTGCTACCAACGCTATGGTTTTCTTCTGATTTGCTATCAGAGGACGAAGAGGCAATCGGATCCTTACTAGTAATTACTTTTTTCTTAGAAGAGGAGCTGGTTTGTTTGACTTGACTAGTCTTTGAACTGCTTGCTTCTGAAGTTTTTTCTTCTTTATTCCCGCCACAAGCTCCTAGGAAAAGAGTAGCTGTCAGGGCCAGGGCTGCTAAGGAAATGATTTTTTTGTTTTTCATAACAGAACCTCTATTTGTAATATTTGTAATATTTTGTAACACTATTGTAACACTGCTGTGTGAGGCTGTCAATAGTTTCTCAAATAAAAAAGTGAAAGTTGTAAGAAGTTTTAGGTAAGTTCCTACACTTTAGCAGAAAATAAGTCGGACAAACTGTCCAGCTTTTCTTATTTATACACTTCTTGATAGAATTCGATCTTATCCCCTTTTTTAACGGTTGTTTCAGCAGCACCTTTTGGAGCCATTTCACCATTGATCTTGTACATCCAGTAAAGGCCTTTGGATTCATCTTGGCTGTGACCGTCAATCGAGGTGATCAGGCCATTTTTTTCTTCAATCTTGTAGTTGTCTTTGAGCACTTTCATAAGGTTGCTCTCTTCTGCTACTTTCAAGGTTTTTGATT
>NZ_JAPVYV010000014.1:0-36315 GCF_041432055.1 Streptococcus sp. 27098_8_186 | reverse complement strand
TCCCAGCCTCTTCTTATGATTTATTCTTCTTCCTCGTCTTCAGAATCCTCTTCTTCGTCGTCTTCTTCGCTTAATTCAACTTCCTCACCCAAATCATCTGGTACGATTTCATTGATTTCAGCATCGTAAGCTTCGACTTCACTCTTTTCATCGTCTGGATTTTCTTCATCATATGAAAGAGCTGGATCTGCTTCGTAAACTTCTTCGTCTTCTGGATCATCGTCGTTGTAGTCGATCGCATCTTCGTCTCCATCCATGAAGGCATTGACACGTTTTTTCTTCCGTTTCTTAGGAGTTTCATCTTCATCTGTTTCTTCAAGAGCGATGATTTCTTCGTCAACTTCATCGATGGCATACCATGAACGAAGTCCCCATTTGTTATCTCCAAGTGGGATAAAGCTTCCATCTACATTCAATTCTGTGTAGAACAATGGAAGAGCTTCACGGATCTCGCTGTTTGATTTTTCAAGGTAATTTTGAATTTCATTTACAAGATCGCTAAAGTACATTTCATGGTCACGTCCGCGTAATTCCAAAATCGCACGCGCCACTTCAATCATAGAAAGTTCACTTTTTTCTTGTCCAGCAAATACTTCTAATTCCAAGGGTAAATCTCCTTATGTTTCATTTCCTAAATGGAGAAGGATCCGGTCTTCAACCTCATCCTATCCTCAATGATAGATTGAAAACTTCTCGTCACTAAATCTATCACGCATTTTATCGTTACACTCTATTGTACGATAAATTTCCCCTTTCGTCAAAGGAAAATTCCAGGATTCTCCATGAAATCAGAAAAAAGAAGAGCCTCACGGCTCTTCTTTTTAATCTCAATTATTTTACTTTTGCTGTGCTTGTGATCACGTTCACTGCTTTCTTCACTGTGATGTCATGTTTCAACATTTCTGGTGAAAGAAGGTTGCGAACTTGTTCAACTGGCATGTTGTAATCTGCTGCCAATTGTTCGATTTCAGCGTTGATTTCTTCTTCAGTTGCTTCGAAGCCTTCTGCTTTCGCTACTGCTTCAACCACAAGGTTTGTCTTCGTACGGCTTTCAGCTTCTGCTTCGTATTGTTTGTGAAGATCTTCTTGAGTTGTTCCAGTGATTTGGAAGTACATTTCAGGTGAGATACCTTGACGTTGCATGTTTCCAAGGAACTCGTTGATTGAACGGTGTACTTCTTCGTGGATCATTTCTTCTGGAAGGTCAACGATTTCAGCGTTTTCAACGGCAAGATCGATTGCTGCTGCTTCTACTGCATCGTTGTATGCTTCTTCTTTAGCTGCTGCCAATTCTTTGAGGTATTTTTCTTTCAATTCGTCAAGAGTTTCAACTTCTTCGTCGATGTCTTTTGCCAATTCATCGTCAAGAGCTGGTACTTCTTTTGCTTTTACTTCGTGGATAGTTGTCACGAATTTCGCTTCTTTACCTGCAAGGTCAGCTGCTTGGTAGTCTTCTGGGAAGGTTACGATCACATCAACTGTTTCACCAGCAGAGTGTCCAACCAATTGGTCTTCGAAACCTGGGATGAATTGACCTGAACCAAGTCCAAGTGAGAAGTTGTCACCTTTACCACCGTCGAATTCAACACCGTCGATAGAACCAACGAAGTCGATCACAACTGTGTCACCTTCTGCTGCAGCACCTTCTTTAACAACCAATTCAGCCAAGTTGTTACGTTCGCGTTCGATACGAGCATCCACATCCGCGTCTGTTACTTCTTTAGAAACTTCTACTGATACTTCAAGGTCTTTGTAAGCACCCAATTTTACTTCAGGTTTTGTGACAACAGCTGCTGTCAATGTCCAGTCTTGACCTTTTTCCATAGATACAACATCGAAAGTTGGTTGTGCAACAACTTCGATTCCAGCTTCTTTAACAGCTGCTTCGTATGCTGCTGGAAGAAGATCGTTCAAAGCATCTTGGTAAAGAGCTTCTTCACCAAAACGTTGGTTGAAGATTGGACGTGGAATATGACCTTTACGGAATCCAGGTACGTTCAAAGTTTTCTTAACTGACTCAAACACACGGTCCAAAGCAGGTTTGATTTGCTCTTGGCTGATTGTGAAAGTCAATACACCGTGGTTAGTTTCTTTGTTTTCAAATGATACAGACATTCTGTCTCTCCTTAAAATAATATAGTCATTCCTTATAATTTTACCACAAAACTTTGAAATTGCAAGTTTTAAAACGTTTTTGCCTCTCTTTTCATCCAAAAAAACTAGCCCTTAAAAGCTAGTTCTGATTATGATTTTCGGATGGGATCATCGAGGTAGAGAGCACGGGCACCGCCGATCAATTTTGGCCGACTGGCGAGGGCTGTGACATGGGCTCCACCTAGTTCACGCAAGATAGGGCGAATTGGAACTTGCACGTGTTTGACATGCATCCCTACTGAGGTATCTCCGATGTCTAACCCTGCTTGAGCTTTGATGAATTCCACTTCAACAGGATCCTTAAAATACTTGAAAGCTGCGAGTTGTCCGGCCCCTCCTGCATGGAGACTCGGAAGGACATTGACGATTTCTAACTCCTTCTTGTCCGCCAATTCTCTTTCGACCACCAAGGCGCGATTGAGATGCTCACATCCTTGTACCGCCAGATAAATGCCTCTTGGATTCAACTCATCTAGCAAGGTCTGGACAATAGCTTCAGCAATGTCGATATTGGAGGCCTTTCCTATTCGCCCTCCTGCAACTTCACTTGAAGACATCCCGAGGACTAGAATCTGTCCTTGGCGGAGACGGCTTTTTTCCAAGACATCTACCAGGATTTCTTTTGTATCCTTCTTCAGTTGC
The DNA here is from genome assembly GCF_041432055.1 of Streptococcus sp. 27098_8_186. Lineage (NCBI taxonomy): Bacteria > Bacillati > Bacillota > Bacilli > Lactobacillales > Streptococcaceae > Streptococcus > Streptococcus sp. 27098_8_186. The sequence continues at coordinate 33,519 of NZ_JAPVYV010000014.1, read as the reverse complement.
TCCAGATCCATGAATTAGCTTCCTTTCTTTTGAAATGCATAATAGACCACATAGCCTAAAGCCATTCCAACAAAATTCTGAGCGAGGTTATTCGGAATGTCCGAGATAGCAGCACCCCAGCCATTGCCTAAAAAGAGGGCAGAAGCTAGTGCGTAACCACCTACCATCACAACTGTCGCAAGGAGCAAGCCTAGGTAACGAACTTTGCCCTTGAAGCCAGCGAAATAGCCTTGTCCCCCGTGAAAGAGGAGGCTAAAGAACATCCACTGAGGATAGCCTGAAATCAGGTCAAGTAGGAAGGCTCCGACACCACCTACAATAGCACCTTCCTTGCGCCCAAAATAGAAGGCTGTGAAATACACTCCAAGATCTAGCAGGGTGACGATCCCTGTAGGAGTTGGAAGTTTGGTATAGTAGCCAAGTACAACTGTCAAGGCTGTCAAAATGGAAAGGCGGGCAATGAGTTGAGTTCGATTAGATGTCATATTGTACTACTCCATACTGGTCTGAATGTTGAATAGCTTGGAAAACAAAGTCTTTAGAGGCTTTAACAGCTTCAAGTGGAGATTTCCCTTGCACCAACTGGCTGGAAATGCTAGACGCAAAGGTACAACCAGCTCCTGTATTGTTCTTTTCTAAGACCGGCTCTTCAATGACGGTGAAGTCTGTCCCATCATAAAAGACATCGATGGCCTTTTCTTTATTGAGACGATTGCCCCCTTTGACCACGACAGTCGCTGCTCCTAATTCGTGGAGCTTGCGCGCTGCCGCCTTCATATCGTCGAGCGATTGAATCTTGCTTTGGGTCAAGATCTCAGCTTCTGGTAAGTTTGGCGTAATGATCGTCACATAAGGGAAGAACTTAATCAATTCGTCTCGAAGAGCTGAAACTTCTACATCATGGCTTTCCTTGCAGACCAAGACAGGATCTAGTACCACAGGGATCTCCGTATGGGCTTTGACATAGTCCAAGGCTAAGTCTGCCACTTCAACATTTGGCAAAAGACCGAGTTTAATAGCAGAAAAAGGAACATCCTTGAGAGAGTTGAGCTGTTGAACAAAGGTCGTCGGATCCACCGGAATCACTTCAAAACCGTGCTCCGTCATAGCCGTCAAACAAGTCACCGCTACAAAACCATGCTGTTTGTTAGTCGTATAAGTTACAAGGTCTGCGTAAAGACCTCCCCCACTAAAAATATCATTTCCTGAAATAGCTAGAATCAATTCATTACTCATAACGGATCTCCTTTAAATATAAGCCATTTGGCGCTGCTGTAGGACCTGCTAGATTGCGGTCCTTCTTTTCTAAAATCAGATCGATCTGCTCGATCGGCATCCGATCATTTCCAATCTTCAACAAAGTTCCCACCATATTGCGGATTTGCTTGTAGAGAAAGCCATTGCCCGAAAAGGTAAAGACAAGGCGATGATGTTCTGCATCCTCGACCAAGCGAGCCTCTGTAATCGTACGAACCTTATCTTCCACACTGGTTCCTGAAGCTGTGAAACCGGTGAAATCATGGGTTCCCTCCAACTTTTGGATGGCTGCTTGCATCTTTTCCACATCCAAAGGATAAGGATAGTGGGTGGCATAGTGGCGCATCATGGGGTTCTTGGGACGACCATAATCCACAATAAATTCATAGGTCTTGCTGTGCTTCTTGTAGCGTGAGTGAAAGTCATCTGCTACTTGCTCTACTCGGATGAAATCAATATCCTCTGGGGTTTGGGTATCGAGGGCAAAGCGGAGCTTTTCCTCGTCCCGCGCTTGGGGGAGATCAAAATGAATCACCTGGCCAAGAGCATGGACACCGGAATCCGTTCGCCCCGCTCCATGAACGGTAACAGGACTTCCTTGATTGAGGCGCGTCAAGGTCTTCTCGATTTCCTCTTGCACACTACGGGCATGCGGTTGGCGTTGAAACCCTGCAAACAAGGTCCCGTCATATGAAATGGTTGCTTTGTATCGTGTCATGGTTTTATTTTAGCAGGATATAGAAGGGGTTACAAGAGTGAAAAAATCAAACTGTCCGGGTACAGTTTTACGAGCAAAAAAAGAGGCTGGGACAAAAGTCCTAGCCTCTCAATTATTTTTGGATTGTCGAGCAAGACGCAGTGGTTGAGTGGGCTCTACTACGCTGATTTCATCAGCTTTTACAGCCCTACTCAACTGTGCGGAGGTGGGACGACGAAATCGAATTCTAACGAATTACCGATTGCTGTCCCACTCTCCTAACTTCGACCTGTTACAAATCTACTAGGTCTTAGTCTCTTTTTTTATTTTTCAAGTCCATTCCTGCTGCTCCTAAGATCGCTCCTAGTAAAGAGAGCCCCAGAGCAGATTCCACTCCTGTTTCTGGAAGTTGCTTGTTAGAAGATACTGCTTCTGAACGAACCGTTTCTTCCACAGCTGCTGGAATTGGCGTTGGGGTATTTTCTGGTGCTACTGGCTGATTCTTCGAGATCACTTGAGGTGTTGAAGGATCTGAAACCATTTTGTTTACAAGCACGTCTGGTTTCACTGGTGCTTCTACTGAAGGGCTTGTTGGGATCACGACTTCTTTGGTACCGACTTCAACAATTTCTGCAACCGGCTCAGTGGCAACTTCTGTAGCAATCACTTTTCGACTTTGATCAAGCGCTGAAACCTCTACATACTCAAGACCTTGCCCTTTAACCCCAGCCTGGATCACTCTGCGTTCTCCTTTAGCGAGATCTGGATTGGTCCGTTCCACAAGGTCAAAATCAAGTTCTTTTTCTACGATTTCAAGACTTGGTTTGTCTTCCACTAGGGCTTTGACGTCATTTTCAGCCAAGCTACCTACTTGCGTAATTGGCTTGAGCCCCGCAAGGGCTTGAGTCAGAGCAGCCACTTCTTGATCCACCTGATCTTGATGAGCACGGCTCACATTCCAATTCAAGCTATCTAAGACTTTCGCAAGGGCTGCGCGCGATTCTGGTGTGTAAATGGCTAGATCTGTTGGTACCGTAGCAACTGCTTTTCTAAGAGCAGTGAAGTCCGCCTTGAAATAGTCCTGGTTGTGGTTAGCAAAAGCTTCCATGACCTGGAAGACTTCTTCTTCCTTGTATTCATTGGCCGGCTCATCAGCCCAAATTCCCAACATACTTCCGGATGTCGGTAATTTGACATCAGGGTACTTGGTTGAAGCTAACTGTTCAAACGGAACAGTTTCTGTATTTTGAATAGCTTTTTCGAGCGGATAACTTTGGTCACCTTTGTGGCCCAAAACATAGTACCAGTCCCCGTTGGTATTAAGGAATTTATACCCCTTATCTGCCAAATACTGTGGAGATGCAAGGTTATAGCCCCACCATCCTTTAGACCAGTATGAAATCAAGACGTCCTTGTCAAAGGCAACATCATCTTCATCTCCATAATAGAAGCCATCGTTAAAGGCCATTGGCTGCAAGCCTTTTTCACGCGCCATAGCAGCAAGACTATTGGAATACTCCGCAAATTTACCATAGAGGTCATACCACTTGAGGTAGTACCAGCCTTGCGCACTGGTAGCGTCATTGGCATATTCATCTGTTCCGTAGTTAAAGATCTTAGATTTGTCTTTGAAGTAGTCCATATACTTGCCAATCAAGGCTTTGGTAAAGTTGACTGCTGCTTCATTGGTCAAATCCATGGTTGTTTTTGAAACCGTATCAAAGCTGGCTTGTGGATTTTCAATGCCCAATTTTTCCATGGCAACCAACAAAGCATCCATGTGGCCAGGACTATTGACAGCCGCAATCAAGCCGATTCCTTTCGCAGTAGCATAATCATGGAGCTCATCCATTTCCGCTTGGGTCAAGGCTTGGCCATTTGGATCATCGTAATAGGCCTTGGTGCCTTCTAAAATAGCCTTTTTCACATCATCACTGGCATAGGTTTTGCCATTGGCTTCCACCGTCATATCATCGAGGACGAAGCGCATGCCATCGTTTCCGACCAGGAGGTGCAAGTCAGAATAACCCAACTCACTGGCCTTATCTACGATCCGTTTCAACTGCTCCAGTGAGAAGTATTTGCGGCCTGCATCGATCGAGATGACCCTCTTCATGGCAAGTTTTTCTTCCGCTTCTTTTGCTGCAACTTCTTTCGCGTAGCTTTCTGTATACACCAAAGCATCTTGAGCTGCTTTGAGATTGTCGATCAAGGTTTTGGCCTCTGCTCGAGTGGTGTTTGCTCCTGCCCCTTCTAAAGCTTTTTTAGCTGCCGTAAAGGCTACTAGAGATTCCGGAGTATAGTGGTCCAAATCAGTTGGAGCTTCTGAAAGAGCTTTTTCGACGACTTCAGTATCTGCTACAAAGTAGTCCGCATTCTTGTCCGCGAAAGCATGCATGAGCTTAAAGAGAAGGTCTTTTTTGTAGGTTGCAGATGGCGTATCTGCCCAGGCAGCTACCATCCCACCGATGAAGGGCACCTTAGCCCCATCATTTTTTTGAACCACATCAATCGCTGACTTGGAAATTCCTTCGAGACCTTGATCGAGGTTGTACCAACCAGATCCAGCCTTGTCCCGTCCAAGCACATAATACCATGCATCATTGGTATTAAGAATCTGATGACCTAGTTCAGACAAGAGTTTTGAAGATGCGACATCATAGCCGTTCCAGCCACCTGTCCAGTAGGAGACAATGATATCCTTGTCAAAAGTACCATAGGAAGTATCGCCATTGTAGTAGATTCCATCATTGAAGGCCATTGGTTTCATCTTGTGTTTTTTCACAATAGCTGCTAGATCATTAGCATATTGGATGAATTTTTCATAGCCTTTTTCTGGATAGCCTTCACCTGGCCAATGCTTGCTGGCTTGGAGAACCTGCCAACCATGGGCATCTGTGGCATCGTTGGCATATTCATCCAAACCGATGTTAAAAATGTCTGCCTTGCCGCTGAAATAAGCCGCATACTTGTCTACCAAAGCCTTGGTAAAGTCTAAGGCTTTTTGGTTGTCCAAATCGACTGTCCGTGCTGATTTTTTAGTGCCAAAGTAATTAAAGTGAGGGTTTTCGATACCCAATTGTTCCATGGCTGTCAGAATCGCATCCATGTGACCTGGACTATTAATGGTTGGGATGACGCCTACTTTCTTCGATTTGGCGTAGGCCAAAATATCATCCATTTGAGCCTGGGTCAAGGCTGTCCCGTTCGGATCATCGTAATAAGCCTTCGTCCCTTTTTCAACCGCATCTGTCACGGCTTGGCTAGAATAAGAAGTATCTCCCACTTTCAAAGACATGTCATCCAGCACAAAGCGCAAACCATCATTTCCAACTAGAAGATGCAAGTCTGTATAACCCGTCTTACTTGCTTCATCAATGATTTCCTTGATTTGGTCTGGTGAGAAGTACTTGCGACCGGCATCAATCGAAACCATCTTTTTCTTGGCTAATTTTTCTTCTTGGTCAGGATCTTTAGCAGGCGTTTCCGTCGCTAGTTGAGCTGCCACATCCGACTCTGCGACCGAGCTCGCTCCTTCGTGAATCAAACGGTCAAGATCTGATTCCCGCAATTCACGATCAGGCAGTGTCGGTTGACTATGATCGACGATTGGGGCAGGAGCCGTTGGTTTTTCTACTGTTGGCTGAGAAGCTTCCTCATTAAGGGAAATAGTTGACTCACCCTCGTTTGGCTGAGTTGGAACTGTCGTTGAAGGGCTGTCTGTAGCCGTTGGCGTATCAGCTGCTACAACATTCGCGCCAGCAAAAAATCCTATGAGCACCGAAGCAGCTCCTACTGCATACTTGCGAATCGCATAACGTGGTTGATGTGATTTCATCAGGACCTCCTAAATTGTCATTGTAATCGTTTTCTTAAATTTACCACGATATCTTAATAAATTCAATGAGGCTTCTCATTATTCTTTAATTAGGAGAGGAAGTCCTTGGATTCGATCCAAAATAAAACGAGCTCCTTACTCAAAAGGAAACTCGTTCATTTTTATAAATCATCTAAAGCATCTTTGACCTTGTCAAAGAACCCTTTTTTCTTTGGGTTGACCTTCAAATCACTTGCTTCCGCAAAGGCTTGAAGGGCTTCTTTTTGCTTATCATTTAAACCAGTTGGGGTGACGACATTGACAGAAACATATTGATCTCCCATGGCACCACCACGTAAGCTTGGAGCCCCTTTTCCACGGAGTCGGAATTTCTTACCGGTTTGGGTTCCTTCAGGAATGACCAAATCGACATCTCCATGAACAGTTGGCACATGGACCGTATCTCCAAGAGCTGCTTGGACAAAGTTCAAATCTAACTTATAGTAGATGGTTGAGCCATCTCGTTCAAAGCGATCGCTCGGCTCAACATTGACAACAACATACAAGTCCCCGTATGGTCCACCGTTAAAGCCAGCTTCTCCTTGACCAGCTAAGCGGATTTGTTGACCCGTTTCAACTCCGGCAGGAATCTTGACATTCACGCTATGAGCTTGTTTTTCATGACCTGTTCCACGACAAGTCGTACATGGATCTTTGATTTCTTGACCACGGCCATGACAGACATCACAGGTCACTTGACGGCGCATCATCCCAAGAGGGGTCTGCGTATCCACATTGATGACTCCAGAACCATGACAGCGTCCACAGGTCACCGGACTAGTCCCTGGCTTAGCCCCAGAACCATGACAGGTATGACAGCTAGCTTCCCGATGGTACTTGACTTCTTTTTCTGCACCAAAAATCGCTTCTTCAAACTTGAGATTGACGCGGTATTGGAGGTCATCCCCTTGACGAGGTGCATTCGGATTACGACTTGCACCACCACCAAAGAAACTAGAGAAGATATCTTCAAAGCCACCAAAACCAGCACCATCAAAGCCACCAAAACCACCTGCTCCGCCACCGAAGCCACCATTGGCACCCGCAGCACCATATTGGTCATAAGCAGCCCGTTTTTGCTCGTCACTCAAAGTCTCATAAGCTTCTTGAACTTCCTTGTACTTTTCCTCAGCACCAGGCTCCTTGTTGATATCTGGGTGATATTTTTTAGATAATTTCCGATAGGCTTTCTTGATCTCATCTTGAGATGCATTCTTTGAAACGCCCAAACGGTCATAAAATTCAGTATTGTTCATTTAAGATACCAAGACCGTAAAATTCGACTGAAAAATAGGAAATCTGGCGCCGGAGCGATGCTCCTAGACAGATTTATCTTTTTTCCGAGAATTTAGGTCGGGTTCAGTTCCTTTCTTTTATATTGAATTAGAAACTTTGGAACCCGTGTTCAGTTACGAACACTCTTTGTTCCTTTCTATAATTTTCATGTAAATCTTTAGAGGGTGTTTTCTATACTTCGCTTCACTTGATCAAACTCTTTGTCCGATAGAGTAAATATCAAATCCTCTTCAGCGTACTCGTTCTGTTTCTTAAAATAGTTGTCCGTATTCTCTGCCAACCCTAAACTTAGAATCACTCTTCTTGCAAACTCTTGATGGGCAAAACCGATAGCTGTAATGATCTGTTTATCTTGCACAACCAGTTTTGGTTGGAAATTTTCACGTGAAAGAAACTCAAAATAGTCAAAGAAGTTTTGCCAAATTCCACCTGTAAATTTCGTGTCCTTCAACAGACCTGCTTTCGCTAATAAAAGAGGCGCTGAAGAAATGGCTGCAATGAGGATATCTTGCTCACCAAGGTCCCTCAAGAACGAAATCAATTTCCCATCCTGTAGGGCAGGTCCTGTGTTGACCATTCCTGGCAAAATCACGCAAGAATACTCTTCAATACGGATTTGATCTAGTGTTTTCGTTGGTTGACAGGGTAAGCCATCCTCAGAGATCACCATCGAATGATCTGAAGCAACATAATCAATCGTAACATCAAAAGACAGAGCTAAAGTACTCGTTAAAGCAGTTATCTCATAAAGAGAAAAATTAGGATAAATGATACAAAGTACTTTTTTCATAGGCAACATCCTCTATTTTACCGAAAAACAGAGGCTGGGTTGCAACCTCTGGATTTCTTTTTATCATTTACTAGTTAGACTGAATTGAGTTTCGGCTAAAACTGAGCACGCCCTAACCTCTTGGCGAAAAAGAGACGTAGCTGTTTTCGCTTTAGCGAATTACAGATATGGCTACCTTTAGGTATAAATCTTCCTAGAAACTAGAGTTTCTGCGTCAGATTTCCTATTTTCACTGTGAGGTTTTAACGGGCTTTGCATCTTATTTTTCCGTAAACTCTCCGTCTACGACATCATCGCCTGCGTTTCCTGATGCTTGTGCGCCTTCTGCTCCTGCTTGGGCTTGTTGCGCTGCTGCAGCTTGTTCGTAGAGCTTAACAGCCAATGCTTGTGCTTTTTCGTTCAAGGCTTCAAGTTTTGCTTTCATTTCTTCAAGGTTACCTGATTCTTGAGCTTTCTTAAGATCATCAAGTCCTGCTTGAGCTGCGTCACGTTCTGCATCAAAGCCTTTGCCTTCAGTTTCTTTGATGGTTTTTTCAGTCGCAAAGATAGCTTGGTCTACTTCGTTACGAAGGTCAACTTCTTCTTTACGTTTCTTATCTGCTTCAGCGTTTGCTTCTGCATCTTTCATCATGCGATCGATTTCTTCGTCTGTCAAACCTGAGTTTGATTGGATAACAATTGTTTGTTCTTTTTGAGTTCCAAGATCTTTCGCTTTAACAGATACGATACCGTTCTTGTCGATGTCGAATGTTACTTCGATTTGTGGGATACCACGAGGTGCAGCTGGGATATCTGTCAATTGGAAGCGTCCAAGAGTCTTGTTATCTGCTGCCATAGGGCGTTCCCCTTGAAGAACATGGATATCAACGGCTGGTTGGTTGTCTGCTGCAGTTGAGAAGACTTGTGATTTAGATGTTGGAATCGTAGTGTTGCGGTCGATCAATTTTGTGAAGACACCACCCATTGTTTCGATACCAAGTGACAATGGAGTTACGTCAAGAAGGACAACGTCTTTCACATCACCAGTGATCACACCACCTTGGATCGCAGCACCCATGGCCACTACTTCGTCAGGGTTGACTGATTTGTTTGGTTCTTTACCAGTTTCAGCTTTAACTGCTTCAACAACGGCAGGAATACGAGTTGAACCACCGACAAGGATGACTTCGTCGATATCTGACAAGCTCAAACCTGCATCTGAAAGGGCTTGGCGAACTGGAGTTTTCGTACGTTCTACAAGGTCACGAGTCAAATCGTCGAATTTCGCACGAGTCAAGGTCATTTCCAAGTGAAGAGGTCCAGCAGCTCCTGCAGTGATGAATGGCAAGCTGATTTGTGTTGAAGTCACACCAGAAAGGTCTTTCTTCGCTTTTTCAGCTGCGTCTTTCAAACGTTGAAGCGCCATCTTGTCTGTTGACAAGTCGATACCATTTTCTTTCTTGAATTCTTCAACCATGTAGTCAATGATTTTTTGGTCAAAGTCGTCACCACCGAGTTTATTATCCCCTGCAGTTGCCAATACATCAAAGACACCATCACCCAATTCAAGGATAGATACGTCGAATGTACCACCACCAAGGTCGAATACCAAGATTTTTTCTTCTTTGTCAGTCTTATCCAAACCATAAGCAAGAGCTGCTGCTGTTGGTTCGTTGACGATACGTTCTACTTCAAGACCAGCGATTTTACCAGCGTCTTTAGTTGCTTGACGTTGTGCATCGTTGAAGTAAGCTGGAACTGTGATAACAGCTTTGGTTACTTTTTCACCAAGATAATCTTCAGCATAACCTTTCAAGTATTGAAGAATCATAGCTGAGATTTCTTGTGGTGTGTATTCTTTACCGTTTGCAGAAACTTTTTCAGAAGTCCCCATCTTAGATTTGATAGAGATGATGGTATCTGGGTTTGTGACTGCTTGACGTTTTGCAGCGTCACCAACGATGATTTCACCGTTTTTGAATGACACAACAGATGGAGTTGTGCGGTTACCTTCTGGGTTTGCGATAATTTTTGATTCAGTTCCTTCAAGAACTGCTACTGCTGAGTTTGTTGTACCTAAGTCAATACCGATAATTTTAGACATATGTTTTTCTCCTCGTTGTTTTTTCTCTTTTTTTCTTTTTGATATTTCCCTTAAGTGGTGGGGACGTGAGCAACTCCCTTCGGGATTTCATCACTTATTTTTGAGCCTACTGTCTCAAAAATCCCCTATTTCAGTAGCACAAGCTACTGAAACTTTCACCACGGCGGGAAATATCTTCCTTGCAAGCCTCCGGCTTGCGTCTTATCTTTCTTTCATAGTTTAGTGTCGTTTCGGACAAGGCAGACTAGTTATAAACCACTACCATGGCTGGGCGCAGGATGCGGTCATGGAGTTTGTAGCCTTTTTGGAAGACTTGTGCGATGGTGTCTGCTGGATGTTCATCATCTGCAGGTAAGGTTTGGATGGCCATGTGGTAGTTATGGTCAAAGGCTCCGTCCGCTGGAATTTCTTCGATTCCTTCTTCTTTCAGAGCATGTACCAAACTTTCTTGGACCATTTCCAAGCCCTTCTTCACATCATCTGTCAATCCTTCGACAGCAAGGGCACGTTCGAGGTTGTCCAGTGATGGTAAGATCGCTTTTGCCAAATCTTGGCTACGGTATTTTTGTAATTGTTGACGTTCTTCATTGGCACGGCGCTGAATGTTTTGCATCTCTGCATGAGCACGAAGGTACTTGTTTTCAAATTCCTCGGCACGCGCTTGTGCTTCTTCTAACTCAGAAGGTTGGTTGCTTTCCTCTACAACTTCTTCGGTTGTTTGGGCAACTTCCTCTTCTTTCACGTCTTCTTTTTTAATATCTTCTGTCAAGGCATACACCCCTTTCATTTGGTCTTAATTTACTTCATAATGGTTGCTGTTGAGGTAACGGTAGTAGTCCGTCAACTTCATAACCAGTACCCGTCCGATGACATTGACCAGGCTAATCACACGCCTGTAATCCATCTCTACGGGACCGATCACATGCATGAGGGCCATCCCACGATAAGGAACCAAGAACTTGTGGCTAATCACCGTCACATTCTTCAAGGCCTTCTCTTGAGATTCTGCAACCAGGATCTGTGTCATTTGGTCTTCTGGCATTCCCCCTCGTAACTCCAAGGCTACATGTTGGGGATTATCTAAGAACTGATAGGTCTGAAGATCGGCGTAGGTTAATGATGAAACCTTTCCTTCTACAAAGACCAGTTCTTGAAACAGTTGCGAGAAGACGTAATCAAAGAGATCCAGCACATTGTCTGTCGTCTTGAAATAGCGCTGTACAATCTGTGGAATCTCTGTCCGCAGGCGGTAGTGAATATCCAAGACTGTATTTCCAATGAAGCGTTCTTGAACCAGCTGATGGAAAATTTCCAAGTCACTGGTTAAGAAATTCTTTGGAATGGCAAACTGGACGGTGACAGGCTTTGATTCATCCAAGGTCAGAACCGCCAAGGCATCGTGGTTGGATAATGGAACAATCTCAAAACCCGTTAAGCGCTGACGTGTCGGTTCAACATCCTGAATCACTGCGGTGTAGCCCGTCATCTGGGCTAGTAACTTGGCTGTAGCATCCAAGATATCGTCTAACTTAAAGGCTTCGAAATCAAAGGCTTTCACCACCTGGTAGACATCTTGCTCATCAATCAACTCTAGATCAAGGGAGTTCTGAACAAAATATTGAAAACCAGCTCGACTAGGCATGCGGCCACTCGAAGTGTGGGCCTTTTCTAGTAAGCCTTGTTTTTCGAGAGCAGCCATGTCGTTTCGAATGGTCGCACTACTGGATTGAATCACATCTTGTAGCGCTTTTGAACCGACTGGTTCGTGGGTCTTGGTAAAGATATCGACAACAAGATTGAGAATCTCATTTTGACGTTCTGTAACCATGACCTCACCTCTCTTTCATTTTTTAGCACTCTAAACACTTAAGTGCTAAACCATGATTCTATTATACACCCATCCAAAAGAAAGTCAAGAGAAAAAACCAAAAAATTAGCACTCTTTTTTCAAGAGTGCTAAAAATCATTCTTAAGACCTAGAGAAGTGAATCTCCTCTTATTTGCCAGCTTTTTTCAATAGCTGAATATATTCTTCCAATACTAGCTGATGCTTAGCCATATACTGGGCATTTTCTACGCCAACATAACGGAAATGCCAATTCTCAAAATTCACACCCGTGATGTTGCTCTTCCCATCTGGGTAGCGAAGGACAAAGCCATATTGCGGTGCGATGGCAGCCAGCTGCATGCCCAACTCATCACTTTGACCAGCTTCGACACTCATATCGATCGCAAGCCCCGTCTGGTGTTCACTCGCACCAGGGACCTGCACCTGAGTCTGTACCTGCTTTTCAGCTTCTTCGTGCGAAAGACCGCTAGCCTCTAGTTGCGCAACACGTTCATTATAGAGCTCTGTTTGCTCGGCCACACTTCGATAGCCTGATATCAGGGTTTCTTCTGGGGCAATTTTTCGAGCCGCTTCTAAAAATTGACGAGTTGGTTCTACAATCCGACTATCCACTTTGATAGCATCCACATCTGTCAATTGTGGGTTCAGCTCAGGCTTCACATTGTCACGATTAACCAAGATCAACTGCCAGTCTTTGGTCGAAACGGCTGGTAAATCTGATTTTTCTTTCTTTTTCTTAGAAGAAGAGGGAGTCGTTACAGCTGTTTTTTTAGCCTTCCAAAACTGAAGCCCTGAAAACAAGCTTGGCTTCGCTAAGTAAGCACCAATTCCCGATCCAAGGACCACAAGAAGAAAGAAACTCAATAGGTAAGGCCACCATTTCTTACGTTTTTTTCTTGCGCGTCTATACTTATTCGTCATGGCCACCCTCTAGAAGTTTTGCTCCAACCTTACGATAGGACAGATCCCCAATCTTTTCAATACTGAAAGCACCATCTTCATAAGCCAAAACCGTCACACTTCCGTTGTCCAAGACCAATTCTTCAACTGCTTTTGGATCAATGAGATAAATCAAGGTCGTAATGGTCATACCATGGCTAACCACAATAGCATTGCCACCGCCAGCTGCTTCTACTTCTTTTGCGATAGCTTCAAATCCTTCTAGGATCCGGCCACTTAAGGCACTCCAGGATTCAGCCCATCCAGTGGTATCCACTTCGACGATCCCTTCTGCTAACTCCATCAGGCTCAACTGATGAAAATCATCAACCTTAAAGACACGGGGTAAAACCCCCATGAAGAGATCGCCATCATAAGCACCGTCAAAACTACCAAAACACCACTCGCGGATCCGTTTGTCATAACGATAAGGGATTTTCCCTGTCAGACCGAGTTCCTGGAGAATAATTCCCATGGTTTGAATGGTGCGTCCAGAATCACTCGAAACAGCCTCTTCAAAAGAAAGACCAGCTTCCTTGAGACCAAGACCTAATTCTCTAATTCCACGCTCTCCTGCTTCTGTCAGCGGAGTGTCTGACCAGCCCTGTGCCCGCCCAATGGTATTAAACATGGTTTTTCCATGACGAGCAATATATAATCTGGTTTTTGTCATTGTATTACCTCCGTATGTATCTCTTTCATTATATCATTTTTTGCAAAAAGAAAGTAGGAAAGCTCTTACAAGTTTTGAGAGAAAGAAAAGGCCATGACCAAAGGGTCAGCCTTTCAGGACGGACTAGGATTCTTGCAAGCTTTCACCGACCTCACGGTAACTGCTATCTCCAATCCCCTTAACCGTCAATACTCCATCTTCGTATTCTACAAGGGTAACACTACCGTTTGAAAGAGGCAGATTAAGATTTGGTTTTCCTTCGATCAAGCAGACCAGGGTCTGAATGGTCCAACTATGGCTGACCACCAAGGCATTGCCTCCACCATTTTCTTCTACTTCTTTGGCAATGGCTTCAAAACCTTCTAGGATTCGGTTTTTCAAGACTTCCCATGGTTCAGCCCAATTTGCTGTGTCCACTTGGCAAATTCCATTGGCCAAGTCTTCCAAGGTCAAAGTCTTATAGTCTTCTACATCCAGCACGCGTGGCACGACACCGTGAAAGAGTTCCCCACCGTAGGCCCCATCAAAGCTACCAAAACACCACTCGCGGATCCGTTTGTCAAAGCGATAAGGAATCTGGTCTTTCAAGCCCAATTCATCAAGAATGATCCCCATTGTCTGAATGGCACGGCCTGAATCGCTGGAATAAGCTCGAGTAAACTCCAAACCGGACTCACGCAAGCCGATTCCTAGAGCTTGAATCCCTCGTTCTCCTTCTGCTGTCAAGGGTGTATCGGACCAGCCTTGAGCACGGCCAATGGTATTAAACATGGTTCTCCCATGACGAATCACAAATAATCTTGTTTTAGCCATCTTGTCTCCTTTTGCAAGAAAAAAGTCTGGAGTTTCATCATCACAGACTTTTCTATATTCTACTATTATACTAGATTTCTCTTAGTTTTTAAAGCTATGAACCGGAGCTGGAATTTGACCACCACGGGCAATGAAATCAGCTGACGAAGCTTTGTTGACCTTCATCACTGGAGCAGATCCAAGAAGTCCACCGAGCTCTAACATATCGCCTTCCTTGCCATAAGGAATGATCCGAACGGCTGTTGTCTTTTGGTTGATCACCCCGATAGCTGCTTCGTCGGCGATCATGGCCGCAATGGTTGTATCTGGAGTATCAGCTGGGATGGCAATCATATCTAGACCGACGGAGCAGATAGCTGTCATGGCTTCCAATTTTTCCAAGTTGATATGACCGGATTGAACCGCCGCAATCATCCCTTCGTCTTCTGAGACCGGAATGAAGGCACCTGACAAACCACCGACTTGGTTACAAGCCATGATCCCGCCTTTTTTCACTTGGTCATTGAGCAAAGCTAGTGCTGCTGTTGTTCCGTGGGTTCCTACTACTTCAAGCCCCATGGCTTCAAGGACACGGGCAACCGAATCCCCAACAGCTGGTGTTGGCGCGAGAGACAAGTCTACAATCCCAAACTCAACACCGAGACGTTCACTAGCCATTTGACCCACTAATTGCCCAACACGGGTAATCTTGAAAGCTGTCTTCTTGACTGTTTCAGCCAATACATCAAAGCTAGCGCCTGGAACTTTTTCGATCGCCCGTTGGACGACACCTGGTCCTGAAACCCCAACGTTAATGACAACATCCGCTTCACCGACACCGTGGAAGGCACCCGCCATAAAGGGATTATCTTCTACCGCATTAGCAAAGACCACAAGCTTACCAGGCCCCATTGGATCTGCTTGGGATGCTTCTTTAATGATACGACCCATATCTCGGACAGCGGTCATATTGATCCCCGTCTTAGTGGAACCAATATTAACAGAAGAGCAGACAAAATCCGTCTCCGCAAGGGCGCGAGGAATCGAATTAATGAGGATTTCATCCCCTTTTTGGTAGCCTTTTTGAACAAGGGCTGAGAAGCCACCGATAAAGTTGATCCCAACTTCTTTGGCCGCACGATCCAGCGCCTTGGCAAAGGGTACATAATCTGTCGCATTGGTTGCCGCCCCGATAATGGAAATCGGAGTGACCGAAACCCGCTTATTCACAATGGGAATGCCAAGTTCTGCCGCAATCTCATCCCCCACAGCCACTAAGTCCTTGGCCTTTGTCACAATCTTATGGTAGACTTTTTCTGCTGCCTTTTCGATATCCGGATCAATACAATCGAGAAGCGAAATCCCCATGGTGATAGTCCGAACATCGAAGTTCTGCTCCTCAATCATGGCAATGGTTTCTGTTACCTGTTTAATGTCCATAAATTCTCAACCCCTATCTTACAAATTGTGCATGGCATCAAAAATCGCTGCGCTTTGGATATTGATTTTTACATGCAGAGACTGACCGAATTCTTCCAACTCTGAACGGAGCTGTGTGAAATCTTTTTTCTCATCTGACGATACAACTGCCATCATGGTAAAGTATTCATCCAATACGGTTTGAGAGATATCATCGATATTGAGTCCTAATTCTGCTACTTTCGTTGCAACACCCGCTACGATTCCTTTTTGGTCTTTACCAACGACTGTAATAATTGCTTTCATTTCACTGCTCCATTCTATCTATTTGCTTCCATTGTAGCACAATCCCCTTAAAATCGCCCTTCTCAACTGGGAAGGTTCGGATATTTTTACGTGTATAAAAAATAAAGAGGCTGGGACAAAAGTCCTAGCCTCTTTATTGTTTTTGGATTGTCGAGCAAGACGCAGTGGTTGCGTGGGCTCTACTACGCTGATTTCATCAGCTTTTACAGCCCTACTCAACTGTGCGGAGGTGAGACGACGAAATCGAATTCTAACGAATTACCGATTTCTGTCCCACTCTCTCTATTTTGACGATTCAGTTTCATCTTTTAAGAGCTCTTTCTTCACGCGCACCGTACTCTCATACTCAGCCCCAGCTAGACGGTCAAAGAGAAAGCGACGATTGAGCAAGATAATGGCAAGAGTGAGAATCAGGTACAATAAAACCACAAAGAAGAGCAATAAAATCATGGACAGGGTTAAGAGAGAATTGTCCGTCAAATCGCTATTCAAGAGCGAAATCAAATAGAACAACCCTTGAGGAATCAGGTAGAAATAACCTACTACCAGGATTCCCCGCCAGATGGTGCGAAGCCATTTTTGCTTGTCAAAATGCAAGCGGAATTTCAACAAAGCCATTCCCAAGGTTTTGCCACGCCACAAGGGAATCAAGCCAAAATAAACAGCCAAAACCGCTACATAAGGAATCGTCTCTAAACGCTCGATTACCGCGTAAAGCAAGGATAGCATCACAAAGTCGATCAAGAAGGCAAGACCCATCCGGAAACCAGATACTCTGGTTCCTACTCGGAAAGAATGTTCGTCAATTTCGTCTCGTGTCGGCAATAACCAAACCAGGAACCAACCAAGCAGATAACCCACTCCACCACCAGTGGTATTTTGAATAATATCATCGACATCTGCCAGGCGGTAAGGGCCCGGATACATAAAATAGAGACCTGATAACTGGGT
This sequence comes from Streptococcus sp. 27098_8_186, assembly GCF_041432055.1. Taxonomy (NCBI): domain Bacteria; kingdom Bacillati; phylum Bacillota; class Bacilli; order Lactobacillales; family Streptococcaceae; genus Streptococcus; species Streptococcus sp. 27098_8_186. The sequence goes on along the minus strand of NZ_JAPVYV010000014.1, from coordinate 16,590 downwards.
CAGCTCCAAAAAGAGACTAAAGAGGGCTGTCAGGAGAATCGTTTTCTTAAAGCCACACTTGAAATAATAACGTAGATACATCCCAAAAGGAATCAGCATCAGAACATTAAAGGCTGGCACATAAAAAGTCGGATGCTTAAGGGCTTGAATCCAAGTACCAGTCTGCGCTAAATCAAAGGGGCTCTCCTTGAAAAAATCCACCACAAAAGCAAAGGGATGGAGATTGACCATTTCCGAGTAGCTAGTATGAATCTTACTTGGATCCGGCAGAGGCAAGATCACCAACAGATAGACCGTCATCAAGTAAAGCATAAAAGAATAGAAAATCAGCACCCGCAATTTATTGACCGAACCATATTTTCGATAATTCAAAATCATGTAGGGCAAGGTCAGCAAAAATGCCAGGAAAGGGAAGAGCTGAACCGCCGTTTTAATAGTAGAGATATACCCCATTGTGTCTCCTTTTTTTCGTTATAAAATCACCCTTTGCACAATGACAAAAGGTGATTTCTTCATTGATATAGAATATTATACGGCCTGGTAGAGGAAGAGTCAAGGAAGTACGATGAAAACCTTACTGAGGAGCTGTCTTAATAGTTAGCTCCTTCCCTTCAAGCCTTTACTTCCGATAAAGACCAATAGATAACTCACAATCCCTGAAAGATGCAATAGCGTTGAGATCCATCCGGTAATTGCTGGTAAGAGCATGAGGCCAGATAGAAAAATTAAGAATAGATAAAGCCATTTTACGGTACGTGAGAACTCTTTCCACACGTTTGGCAGGAGCATAACCCCTCCGGTTACAAAGGCGTATCCTACAGCAGAGATCCCTGTTGCCTGAATGTCTTGCTCCTGGGTTAAAAGGTGAAAAACGATGGAAGAGAGGACTGTCGCCGTCACAAAAACGAGCAAGACTTGTCTGGAGCCTCTTTTTCTTTCTAGCAGTCCTCCGAAGGGAAGGATCATGAGTCCATTTAACAACAAATGGACCCATAAAAACCAGACAGGGGCTCCTTTACTGCCATGCATCAAGGTCCCACTGACATATTGCCAAGCATAGACTGGCTTCGAATGAAAGGCCAACAGGTCATACATAGCATCCCCATAAAAGGAAGTCAATAGACCGAGCAACAAACAGATTAGAGCTAAAGTACTGATAACCGGGTAGATTGTGAGGATTCTTTTCATGTTTATCTTCTCTTTTTCAAAAAATAGCGTTACGATGTTTCCATTCACGACCATTATACCATTTATTTCATTGGAGACAGAAAAGTTTTTGCTTCTTTCGTTTCAAATCTTTGCTGGAAAAACGAAATATCGTGACTTATTAGTCGGTCATTATTCGTGACCGGAAAGCGATCCTGTTTTTTAGCCGTAGCAAAAATTTGACTTTCCATTTTAAAAAGAATATACTCATTCTAATCTGAGACAAATATTTTTTATTTTTTTAAATCAACAGTATTGTATTCAGAGAAATAAACGACTAACTTCATGGAGGTGACGCTATGTCATTAGAAGAAAAATTGAACCAAGTAAAAGGCTCTGTTAAAGAAGGCTTTGGTAAATTAACCGGCGATACAAAAACAGAAGCTGAAGGCACTGCTGAAAAAGTTGCTTCAAAAGCAAAAGAAGTTGCTGAAGATGCAAAAGAAGCTGTTGAAGGAGCGATCAAGGGCGTTAAAAATATCTTTCATAAAGACGACAAATAGTCTTTAACATCCTAGACCCACTCTATTTTCTACAGTCATGTTTGACCGTGGAAGATAGGGTGGTTTTTTATTTGCTTCAAATTCAGTTATACAAAAAGAACACCCCCGAAGGGTGTTCTTTGTCATGTTTGTTATTCTATTGAATGGACGTAGGACTCTGACATTTAGAAGTCCATCTTTGCTTATATGGTAACTTACTAGATCAGCTATCAAACAGGTAGGTGGAGTTAGCCCAATTAAAATTTTTCTCATACATTTCCCTTACTGTGTACCTTAAATCCTCACTGCATAAAAACTTACACTTCTCTCTGATACAGTCTATTCAGTCTATCGAAATTGACGATTTTGTAAAATATCACCAATCTTTGCAGGCCCAAATTTGGTTAGATCATCTATTGATGTTATACTTTAATATCCTCTCCAAGAAAAAAGCACTGCTTTAATTATTTCCTATTATAGCATAAAAAACGAACCATTTTTGGTGCATTTAGAATGCATACAAACCTTCTCAAAAATAGTAATATCGCAGCTTTAGATATTTGACGACTACACGATGAAACTCTGATAAGTACTGCTATTATGTGGTTTTCCATCGTTTTAAAATGTTTAAGCGAAACAAAAAAAGACATCCAAGAGAGTTCTCTTGAATGTCTATAAACGTTGATATATCTCTATTAATCAAAGATTAGAAACCTGTATAATATAGATTTTCAAATATGAACATCCATTTTTGACTCTTTAATTAATTTATAGGGATCATATCAACTTTAATCTTCAACTTTTTTGCGTTTCACAATCCCCACAAGACCAACCATACCAAATGCAGCACCTAACAATACAGCAGATGCTGATTGTACTTCACCAGTTTCAGGGAGTGCCGGAGCTGGTGGCGTTGGTGATGTTGGCGGTGTTGGCGGTGTTGGTGGTGTTGGTGGTGTTGGTGGTGTTGGTGGTGTTGGCGGTGTTGGTGGCGTTGGCGGTGTTGGCGGTGTTGGCGGTGTTGGCGGCGTTGGCGGTGTTGGCGGTGTTGGCGGTGTTGGCGGAATAACAGTATTGTTAAACTCTGTATCTTCTGGTAACTGAGTCGTCGCTGTCAACACTTTACCATCTTTCTTCACTGTGATACTTACAGTAGCGATCATGTGATCAAAAATGACACCAGCTTCAGTACCTTTCACTTCTTCTACATGATAAACATAAGTACCTTCTTCACCACGTTTAAATGTAAGAGGTGAAAATTGGATCTTACCATCCGCATTATTCGTTACTGTTTCGATCACATTTCCTTTTTCATCCTTAAGAACAAAGCTGAATTCACCAGCCTTCAATTCACGACCTTCCAATTTCTTGGTGAAGTTGAACTGTGCTTTAACTGGAGCTACAAAGTAATTATTGAAAATTGTGTCATCAGCACCAGTTGCTTCCCCACCTGTTGAAGTCATTTCAGTCTTAGCACTCAAAAGACCTGTAGTAGTGTCTTTCGTAACAGTTACTTTAACTGTGGTAGTCATGCTATCGTAATCAATATCTGTATCTGTTCCTGCTACTTCACGAACAGTGTAGGTGTGAGTCCCCTCTTTATCATATGAAATAGCATCAAACTGAATCGTTCCGTCAGCCGCATTCTTCTTTGTTTGAATCACATTGCCATTTTCAAGTAATTCAAAGGTAAAGGCATCAGCTTCAAGGGATTTACCTTCCAATTTCTTAGTGAAATTGAATTGGGCACTTGTCGCTGTCGGTGTGAAGGTATTATTGAACTCGGTATCCGTTGGAAGGGCTTTGGTCGCTGTAAGAGTATGGCCATCTTTCGTGACAGTCACTGTCACCTCTGCCTTCATTGGGTCATAGGCCATTCCTGCTTCTGAGCCAGCGACTTCCTCTACGGTGTACTTATGAATACCTACTTCATTGTTCTTGTAAGTGAGCGCATCAAAGGCTACTTTACCATCGGCATCATTGGTCTTCGTTTGAAGAACCCTACCATTCTCATCTTTCAAAACGAAGCTGAATTCTCCATCTTTTAGGGTACGTCCTGCTAAGACTTTACTGAAGTCAAATTGCGCTGTCACTGGAGCTACCGCATAGTTGTTAAACTCGCTATCCGCTGGCATTGTAACATTGGCTGTCAGGACACCTGTGGCTACGTTCTTAGTGACGTTAACAGTCACTTCTGCGTTCATTGTATCATAGTCAATGTCTGTATCTGTTCCTGCCACTTCACGAACAGTGTAGGTGTGAGTCCCTTCTTTATCATATGAAATAGCATCAAACTGAATCGTTCCGTCAGCCGCATTCTTCTTTGTTTGAATCACATTGCCATTTTCAAGTAATTCAAAGGTAAAGGCATCAGCTTCAAGGGATTTACCTTCCAATTTCTTAGTGAAATTAAATTGGGCACTTGTCGCTGTCGGTGTGAAGGTATTATTGAACTCGATATCCATTGGAAGGGCTTTGGTCGCTGTAAGAGTATGGCCATCTTTCGTTACAGTCACTGCCACCTCTGCCTTCATTGGGTCATAGGTCATTCCGGCTTCTGAACCAGCGACTTCCTCTACGGTGTACTTATGAACACCAACTTCATTATTCTTATACATTAGTGCATCGAAGGCAACTTTACCATCGGCGTCATTCTTTTTCGTTTGAAGAACTCTACCATTCTCATCTTTTAAGACGAAGCTGAATTCACCATCTTTTAGGGTACGTCCTGCAAGAGCTTTACTAAAGTCAAATTGTGCTGTTACTGGCGCTACAACATGGTTATTGAAAGTTATGTCATCAGTACCAGTTGCTTCACCACCTGTCGAATTTATCTCTGTTTTCGCAGTTAACTGGCCTGAATCCTCATCTTTTGTGACAGTCACCTTCACTGCAATGGTCATATCATCGTAGTCTACATCAGTTTTGTCACCTTTCACTTCTTTTACAGTATAGTTGTAGACACCCACTTGATCGAATGACAATTCGCTGAAATTAATTTTCCCATCAGCCTTGTTGGTCACAGTTTCATTCACATTATTATCACCAGTTATCGTAAAGCTGAAATCACCTGCATTCAAATTGCCATTCGAAAGCGCTTTATTGAATTCCAGGTTTACTTTAACAGGAGATGGTGTGAAGGTATTGTTGAACTCGGTATCAGCTGGCATAGTTGTTTGAGCTACGTAGGAATCACCGTTATCATTTACCGTGATGGTCACTTCAGCTTTCATCCTATCGTAATTGATACCAGTCAGCGTTCCTGGAGTCTCTTCAACTGTGTAGTGGTAAACACCAGCATGGTTAAATAACTGTGGAATGAAAGTAATATGACCGAAACTATCATTCGTTTGAGAATCAACCACTTGACCTGTTTGATCAATTAAATTAAAAGTGAATTCTCCAGCTTTCAGCTTTCTTCCATCCAATTGTTTTGTAAATGATAAATCAACCCTTGCTGGTTTCTTTGCTTTCGTCGCAGATCCAGATCCATCGGCCTTAAAGGCAAAAGTAGCCTGATAGCTCTGTTCCTCTCCACTGTTGTAAGTAATTTTAATATCATTTCCATGCTGTTGTTGGAGCTCTTCATTTGTATTTGGAACTTGCTTCAGCCTAGTCATATAACGAACGTAAACCAATTCATTCAATTGTGCTATCTTAAACGAAAATCCATTTGAACTTTCTTTAATATTCTCTAGCAATTGAATCGCATTCCCTTTAGATACCCACGGCGAAATTGATTGAACCTTTTCAGCTCTCAGAGCTTTTCCATTCCACAAATCTACATGGTCGGAAGGAATATCCGTCGCATGCCCCAACCTCCATGTTGCTTTTGTATTTGCATCAAATTCATTTAATACTGGATCCCCATCCTGAACCAACTCTTGATCATCTGGTAGAGTATCAATCAATTGGTAATTTGTTAAAATTTGTGGTGCTACTAGGCTTCCAGAATTAAGACGAATAGTCCATCGAATTAATTCTGGATGTCCAGTAACTGCTTCTCCGTACTTTGTAACCTTTGTTTTTTCTGCTGGTACTGGTGCAGTCTCTGGCCCCACTGTTACTGTAATTTTTCGACCGCTAAAATTAAGCTCTGTTGGAACACTTGGTTTAACATATGATTTCCATCCCGTACTAAACGTTAAAGTAAATTGTTTCGAAATCTTATTTTTCTCAAAGTAATCTGTAAAAGTTGTAACTACTTTATTTTTGACTGAATCAAGAAAAGCATTTCCGATAACTTCTCCACTTGGTCCAGTCACATCATAATGAAGACTTGTAGGAATTCTGATTGCGTCTGGAATATCCACAACAATTTTATCATTTTGTTTAATTTCTAATTCATCAGGCAGTTCCATATGTAGCACAGTTTCGGCTGGAGCATATAAACTATTACCATTTGGAAAATTTACCTCAACGTTTGGGTTTTGAACTGTAATCGTATCACCTGTTTTAACGAATGTTGTTGCACTATCTTCAGTTAACGAAGACACCTCTCTTTTAGAACGCACTCGTTTTACTGAAGATTGAGCTTCCACACTTTCCTCCCCACCTAGAACAGACTCAGAGTTGCTTGTATGAATTGTTGAAGACACGGGAGTAGATTCAGTCGGTATAGGACTTTCATCAGTAGTTGCTACAGTATCACTTTGTGAATTCTCGTTTTTCTCTATTTTCGTTAAGTCGCTTTTTTCACTATCATCTTGTTGAATTTTATCAACTCTGGTATCATTACTTTCCGCCACGATTGAACTTTGTACTTCAACTGTATCCTTCATCTCATCAGCAAAAACAGTTCCACCAGCAAAAAATAATGTCGATAATAAAACAGAAGCAACTCCGATAGAATACTTTCGGATAGAAAAACGTTCTTTTGTTTCAAAAAAATTGTGTCTCATTGCGCAGCTCCTTTAATTATAGTCACTATATTATTTCCTTGATTATAGCACTACGTAAAGATAATTGCAAATATTTTATAACAACTAATAATCTAATAGAAACGGGGGCCATTGACAGAATTATTAATTTATAGCCAACATTTATAAGAAATCCTGACAAAATATAAGAATCCCTTAAATCTCTATTTCAACTAATGTACCAGCAATAATTTCTTATATAAAAGGAAGTAGCAAATAAGTGTCGTCTATCAATATCCATCATATTCTATTTTCAAAAGTTCAGTTATCCTCATATAAAAACATAAGAAAATCAAATCATTTTAAGATGATGATCATATAACCTGTCAATTAAAAATTAGACGTAATTAACTCCATCAAATTGCAGCCCTATTTGCAAGTAGCTGAAGCCACAACAACTACATCAACTGTCACAATTTACTATGAATATACAAAAAGAACACCCCGAAAGGTGCTCTTTGTAAGTATAGTAATTCTTTCGAATTAACGTTTTGAGTGCAGTGGTTGCCATCCAATCAAACATCGCTTCGCTTGTTTTCTTGGGGCAACTGTGCATAGCATATCTCTACGCGACTAGAGTCGCTAGAGCTATCCTAATTGCGCACCGCCAGTTCTTATAGAAAAAAACACCTTGCAAAATGCAAAGTGTTTTCGTTTGTATTCTGCTGTCCAGCAACGAATTAACGTTTAGAGAACTGGCTAGCTTTACGAGCTTTCTTAAGACCTGGTTTCTTACGTTCAACTTTACGTGAGTCACGTGTAAGAAGTCCTGCGCGTTTCAATGAATCGCGGAAGTCTGGGTCTACTTGAAGAAGGGCACGAGCGATACCGTGACGGATAGCTCCTGCTTGACCAGCGTAACCACCACCTACAACGTTAACGAAAACGTCGTATGAACCTACAGTTGAAGTAACTGCGAATGGTTGGTTGATGACCAAACGAAGATCAGCGTGTGGGATGTACTCTTCAACATCTTTTTTGTTAACAGTGATTTTACCAGTTCCTGGAACAAGGCGAACGCGTGCAACAGCGTTTTTACGACGTCCAGTACCTGCATATTGTGCTTGTGACATACTTTATTGTTCCTTTCCTTAGATAAGTCCTGAAATATCAAGAACTTCTGGTTGTTGTGCAGCGTGAGTGTGCTCAGCTCCAACAAATACTTTCAATTTCATACCTTGAGCGCGGCCAAGAGTATTGTGTGGAAGCATACCTTTAACTGATTTTTCGATCAAACGTACTGCATTTTTAGAACGAAGTTCACCAGCAGAGATTGATTTCAATCCACCTGGGTGGTTTGAGTGAGTGTAGTAGATCTTATCAGTTGCTTTTTTACCAGTCAATTTAACTTTTTCAGCATTGATAACGATTACGAAGTCACCTGTATCAGTGTGAGGTGTGAATGTTGGTTTGTTTTTTCCGCGAAGCACGCTAGCAACAACTGCTGAAAGGCGTCCAAGAGGTACATCAGTTGCGTCAACAACGTACCATTTGCGTTCTACTTGGCCTGGTTTAGCCATGAATGTAGTTTTGTTCATGATTTCTCCTATATGAATGTCGTTTTTGTTTACAGGGCGGATGTTCCGGTCCGCGAGTTATTTGAAAGGTTCCGGGGCCTTACAAATGGGGTAAACAATACCGCCTACTATTGTATCAAAATTCTAAGATAAAAGTCAACCGATTTGGAAAATTATTTACGATTTTCTTTTCCAATGACAAATCCGATCAAGGCATTCGGGCCGACGTGAGCTGAAATAACTGGTCCAAGAGGCATCACAAGGACTTCATCGATGCCTTCAAGCGCAAGCATTTCTTCCTTCAGTACTTCGGCTCCTTCTAGATCGTTGGTATAAGATACCAAGGCTGTACCTTCACCGATATCTGCTTTGATCAGCTCCAGTAATTCCCGGACAGCTTTTTTGCGTCCCCGAACCTTGCTAATTGGCACTAATTTCCCTTCCGCATCAATCCAGAGAATGGGTTTGATGCTGGCCAAACTTCCCATGATCGCGGCACTTTTTGAGAGACGGCCTCCACGCATGAGGTGGTAGAGGTCATCGACGAGGAAATAAGTCCGCAGTTTTGGCGCTAAGTCCATGATTTCTTCCTTGGCTTCTGCTAATGAACGGCCTGCATCACGCGCAGCTACTGATCGCATAACCAGGTAGCCCTCTCCAATCCCAGCCGCCTTCGGATCGACAATCTCGATCACGGCTTCCGGGTAGTCTTCTAAAACCAGGTCTCGTGCCATGATTGCACTCTGATAAGTCCCAGATAAGACCGATGAAAAGGCTACATAAAGCAGGTCTTTCCCTTCTTTGGCAAATTGTTCAAAGGTTTCCTGAAATTGGCCCACATTGACCTGACTGGTTGTAGGTTTGGCCCCATTTTTCATGGCTTCTAAAAGCTCAGGACTGGTCAATTGACCTTGGCCTACTGTCTGGTAAACCGTCCCATCTAACTCAATGGTCAATCCAAGAATGGTCACCTGGTGTTCCTTGGCCCAGTTCTGATCTAAATCTGCGGTCGAATCGGTTAAAATAGCAAATGTCATTACTTGTCTCCCATCATTTCTTGTAATTGTCGCAATACTTCGTGATCGAGCGGTCGCATGGGTGGTTTTTGATCGTTCACCACTCGCTGCGCATGATTGAGATTCCCTTTGACAACTGCGACCCGTTTTTCTAACTCTCTGGCAGATACCCGAAGGGCCCCTTGAGCAAAGACGGTCCATTGCTCATTTAAGTCACTGGTCGCTACCGATACTTGGTGGAGGGGCGTGTTAAGCTCTGCCGCCAAGCGCTCGATATAGTCATCTGCCGTCTCATCCTCGCCGGTAAAGACCACCTGAACATTGAACTCCTCATAGGTCTGTCGCACTCCTGGCATATACTGGGCATCAAAGACACAGATGACTTCGATCCCTTCAAAGCTAGCATAGTGGCTCAGCTTTTGCAGAAGGATGTTGCGGGCTGCATCGAGCTCACTTTTTTGAAAGAGCTGGCGGGTCTCCTGCCAAAAGGCAATCATATTATAGCCGTCAACCAATAAGATTTTTCGTTTCATATCATTGCCTTTCTACTATTATAGTATAGTTATAGTCGGTTGCGAAAGACCTCATACATGAGAATGGCTGCTGCCACACTGGCATTGAGGCTTTGAACATGGCCATTCATGGGAATGGTGATCATCTCATCAACTTGTTTTTTGATATTGGCTGAGATCCCTTTTCCTTCATTACCAATGATCAAGGCTAACTTGCCAGCCGTATTCCACTGATGCGATGGCGTGCCGTTCATGTCGGTCCCAAAGATCCAGAAGCCTTCTTCTTTTAGCTTGTCTAAGGTTTGGCTAAGATTGGTCACACGCGCAATGGGAATGTGTTCCACTGCTCCGGTAGAAGTTTTAGAAACCACTGGGGTTACCCCAACCGCCCGGTGCTTAGGAATGATGACTCCTGAGACATTGGTCGCATCAGCTGTCCGTAAGATAGATCCAAGATTGTGCGGATCTGTTAAGCCATCGAGAATCAATAAAAGAGGGTTCTCTTCTTTGGCTGTCTGTTTCAGAATCGCTGCCAAGTCTGTGTAAGCAAAGGCTGCCACACGGAGAACAAAGCCTTGGTGAACAGCTCCTTCCGTCATTTCCTGCAGGGTTTTCTTTGGCGTCCAAGAAATCGACACTTTTTTCTCAGCTGCTAAGGCCTTGATCTTGTCGACATTTTTTCCTCGAAGGTCTTCTTGAATATATAATTTATTGCCTGTATTGGCTTGTAAAGCCTCGGTGACTGCGTGGACACCGTATACGATATCGTTTTTTTCCATAGAACTAGTATACCATAAGAAAGGAGGATGAGGCCAATTCATGATATAATGAAATGAAATCTATCTCAGCGAAACCAATAAAATAGAAAGGAAGCCATGCCTCTTTTTCAACGAACCATCAAGCTCACCTTGGCCACCTGTTTAGCAGCTGCCCTTGCTTATGCTCTGGGCTTGACCTATGCCATCTCAGCTGGCATCATTGCCATCTTGAGTATCTCTGATACGCGTCGCAGTACCATCAAGCAGGCCTACCAGCGCTTTATGTCGACCTTGTTGGCCCTTGCTATCGGAAGTCTCGCCTTTTCCTTTTTAGGGTTCAACCTCTGGGCATTGGGAGTCTTTATCGCTCTCTATGTTCCTGGTGCCTTTCTATTGGGCTGGCAAATCGGCATCACGCCAAGTACGGTGCTGGTCACCCATCTCTTAATTGAGCAGTCTACTTCCTGGGGACTCTTGCTCAATGAACTTGCTCTCTTTTTAATTGGGACCAGCTTTGCCTTGCTGGCCAATCTCTATATGCCCTCTAACCAGGGAGCAATCGATCACTACCACGATGTTGTCGAAGACCAACTGAAAAAGATCCTTGGTCGTTTTGCGGAATTACTTGGTAAAGGGGATGGTCGCAATGATGCTCGCTTGATCAAGGAATTGGACGGTATCCTAAAGGACGCTTTGAAGCTAGTTTATCTGGACCATTCCAACCACCTCTTTCACCAAACCAACTACCATATTCACTACTTTGAAATGCGCAAGCGGCAAAATGATATCCTGCGGGATATGGCAGAAAACGTCAACCGTTGTCTGTTAGCTGCGAGTGAAAGCATAATCCTTGCTCAACTTTTTAAGAAGACGGCCCAACAGTTAAGTCAGGAAAATCCTGCCCAAGATCTTCTAGATGATATTAGTCAGTATTTGGCGATCTTTCGCGAACGCCCTCTTCCCAAGACCCGTGAAGAATTTGAAACACGCGCCACCTTGCTCCAGTTGTTAAGAGACTTAGAAAATTTCATCCAGATCAAGGTTGATTTTTACCAACAATTTCATCAGGAGACAGAATAGATGAATACAAAAAATATAACGACAATCAAATACAGCTCTTTATCAACTGTATTGAGTTGATGAAAAATGACAAGCTGGAGAGGACAAAAATGCTTCTCTCCTCTTTTGTTGTTCAAAGCGATGAGGCTATTCGTAACTTTGAATGGTTGCATTGATAAGAAAGTTTCAGTGCATTCATATTCTTATCCTAAAATTTTAAAAACAAATAATTGAAAATTACATTTCTTTATGGTAGAATAAGAAAGTATTCGATAATACGTAGTGATATATTTTTACAATAATATAAATAAGATATTTTTCATAAACATATACACAACAGTAACGTATTATAGAAAACAATTTTTGAAAATTGTTTTGCAGATTTTTATCTGAAAGATCCTTCAAAACTACAATATAAAATAGGAGTACTACGCATGGCAAATATGCCTACTAAACACAAATCGTTTCGTGTAGGATTGAACTTTTTAGGAGTAGCTACAATTCTGTGCACTAGTTTTTTAGCTTCATCTGGTACAGTAAATGCTGATTCTAGCGTAAGTAATGAATCAACAAACAAACCTTTACCAATCACTTCACCCGACATCGATCCTAACACTTATAAATTGACATGGTACGATGAATTCAATGGTACATCACTTGACCAATCAAAATGGGCCTATGCCTATTCAAGTTTTGACACTGCTGCAAGAACTCAAATGCACAATACTGATAATCCGGAAAACGTTTCAGTGTCCGATGGAGTTCTGCATCTAACAGCGCTTTACTCACCAACACGACAAAGGTGGAACTCAGCTACTAAACAAATGGAAACTATTCCAAGAACAAATACCAGAAAAGACAAAGACGGGAATGTAGAAGTATACCCTGCACCGTTTACATCTGGAGCCATTAATACTTTTAATGACAAAGGTAAAGTAAAAGCATCTTTTAAAGGTGATTTCTATGCTGAAGCTCGTATCAAATTACCAATGAGTGAATCATCATGGTCCTCTTTCTGGTTAACTGGTACGAATCACAAGGACTGGCCTGGTAATGGTGAAATCGACGTCTTTGAATCAAAAGGATATGATCCAAGCGTTCTACAAGCCAATACCCATACACCTAAATCAGAGGGAGCTAGAAATAGCAAACAAACCCAAAGGCAAATTTCTAATAATGGAGATACACAGTCTGACTTCCACACATACGGAGTCTTAAAGACTAAGGATAGTGTCAACTTCTATTATGATGGAGAGCTTAAGGGAACTGTTCTAATGAAGGACATTAAGGACCCAAATCCATTAGCTGATCCTGAAAATGGTATGACTTTACGTCTAAGTCATATGGTTGGTGGTTCATTCCTAAAAGACGGAACGCCTGGCGGCCGTGACTACACTGATGCTACTCAACATATCGACAGTTACCGTGATGGTTCTCGTTCAGATATGCTTGTAGATTATGTACGCGTATGGCAGCCAATTTCCACGGAAGAAACAACAACTACAACTACTTCTACAACTGAAGAGCCTACAACTACTTCAACTACAACAACGACTGAAGAGCCTACGACTACTTCAACCACAACAACAACTGAAGAGCCTACGACTACTTCAACCACAACAACGACTGAAGAGCCTACAACTACTTCAACTACAACAACAACAGAAGAGCCTACGACTACTTCAACTACAACAACAGAAGAGCCTACGACTACTTCAACTACAACAACAGAAGAGCCTACGACTACTTCAACCACAACTACAACTGAAGAGCCTACAACTACTTCAACTACAACAACGACTGAAGAGCCTACAACTACTTCAACTACAACAACAGAAGAGCCTACGACTACTTCAACTACAACAACGACTGAAGAGCCTACAACTACTTCAACTACAACAACAGAAGAGCCTACGACTACTTCAACCACAACTACAACTGAAGAGCCTACAACTACTTCAACTACAACAACGACTGAAGAGCCTACAACTACTTCAACTACAACAACGACTGAAGAGCCTACGACTACTTCAACCACAACTACAACTGAAGAAACATCAGAAAACCCTGGAACTACAGAAAACTCTGGAACGCCAGAAAATCCTGCAACACCAGAAAATCCTGCAACACCAGAAAATCCTGCAACACCAGAAAATCCTGCAACACCAGAAAATCCTGCAACGCCAGAAAATCCTGCAACGCCAGAAAATCCTGCAACGCCAGAAAATCCTGGAACACCAGAAAATCAAGGTAGCAAAGATGATTGGAATTCCCCTACAACCCAAGAAGCACTTCAAAATAGTAATGAAGAAAGCCTAGCCCAATCATCAGGAAACGGTGGAGGTCACAAATCACTTCTTCCAAGTACCGGTGAAGTTGTAGCAACTGGCCTTGTATTCTCAGGAGTACTTACATTAGTAGGTGCAGTCTCTTTGAAACGTAAATCATCTCGTAAATAAACAATAAATACTAGATAAAATGACTCTTTGTCAACTGTAGTAGGTTGATAAGACGTTACAAAAAGGAGAGAACCAAAATGGTTCTCTCCTTTTTGATGTTCAAAGCGATGAGGATTCTAGTTTTGAAGTTTTCAAAGTTCCGGAAGCCAAAAGCATTGCGCTTGATGACCTTAATGAGGTTATTAGTAGCCTCTAGTTTTGCATTTGAGTATGGCAGTTCCAGTGCGTTTATGATCTTGTCCTTATCTTTCAAAAAGGTCTTAAAAACAGTTTGAAAAATAGGATTTACACAAGAAATCGCTTCTTCAATAAGATCAAAGAAATGGTTAGCTTGTTTCTCTTGAAAATGAAAGTGTAATAGTTGATAGAGGTCGTAGTGCTGTCTAAGTTCTTGAGAGTATGAAAGCAGCTTTTCTAGAACCTCTTTATTGGTCAAGTGTGAGCGAAAAGTAGGGCGATAAAAACGTTTATCGCTGAGTTTACGACTATCCTGTTGAATGAGTTTCCAGTAACGTTTCAGTACCTTATATTCGTGCGATTTCCGATCAAACTGATTCATGATTTGGATGCGAAGACGGTTCATAGCACGACTTAGATGTTGTACAATGTGAAAACGATCCAGAACGATTTTAGCGTTTGGGAGTGAAACAGTCTGGGGGACTGTTTCAGCCTGAGCCTTGAAATTCGAAAGCGAAGTTTTCTGGCAATATCGTAGTATGGGTTAAACATATCCATGGTAATGACTTTCACTCGACTTCTCACCTGTCTAGAATAGCGAAGGAAATGATTGCGAATAATTACTTGAGTCCGCCCATCCAGAATAGCTACGATCTTTCTGGAATTAAAATCCTGTGCAATGAAACTCATCAACCCTTTCTTGAAGCTGTATTCATCCCAAGACATGTGAGTTAGAAGGAAAGATAAATCTGTCTTGAATTTGAATTCTTTCAATTTACGAATGACTGTTGAAGTAGAGACAGACAGACTTTCTGCGATAGCTGTCATAAGAATCTTTCCAATGATGGTTTGGTCACTTTTCATTATAGGTCTTATGGGACTTTTCTTTTTGCTATTCTTTTTATAACCCTTAATTAAATTACATAGAAATGATCTTGCCCGTCATTAATGTAATACACCACTTCTTTTTTTTGTATATATGATATAATTTTATTAGAAAAATCAAATTATTTAACAATTATTATTAACTAATAATTGAAAATATCTTTAATTATGATAAAATGAGTAGAGAGTATAGTTTTAATTTATATTAAGTAGTATATATTTATTTTAAACCTTCTCTTAAATGAATTTATCATTTAAAAATTTGAAAATAGGAGGATATTTATGAAAAATATTCCTAGTAAGTACAAAAAACTTAGGATAGGACTAATCATTTTAGGTGCCAGCACTATTTTAAGTAGCAACTTTTTTACTTCAATAAATACAGCCTACGCTGAGTCCGGTAAAGATAGTGAATTACCTAAGTATACATTGCCTGAAGGAGTACCTACTAATTACAACGTGTTATGGAATGATGAGTTTAACGGAAATGAGTTAGACCAAACAAAATGGGGTTATCTGTATTCTTCTTTCGATACTAGGGCTAAAACTCAAATGCATTTTACTGATAAACCAGAAAATGTTTCAGTATCTGATGGTGTCTTGCATCTTACAGCTCGCTACTCACCAACGCGCGAAAAATGGAATTCAGAAACAAACCAAATGGAAACCGTCCCTCGAACAAACACGAGATTGGATAAAAATGGTAAGGTTATAGAAGAATATCCTGCTCCATTCACATCTGGCGCAATCCAAACCGTGGATTCTAAGGGCAATGTTAAGGTAGCATTTAAGGGTGATTATTATGCTGAAGCTCGTGTCAAATTGCCTATGAGTGAGTCTTCCTGGTCAGCATTCTGGATGTTTGGCACAAAGTTTCCCGATTGGCCTGCTAGTGGTGAAATTGATATCCTAGAATCTAAAGGGTATGATCCGAATTACTTACAAGCTAATGTTCATTCACCGTTTAAAGTTAATGCTGATTATAGTCAACAGAACGCAAAGCGTATCCCTAATAATGGTGACACACAAACTGATTTTCATACATATGGCGTCTTAAAACAAAGTGACAAAATGACATTTTTTTATGACGGTAAGCAATTTCACACAGTTGATTATAATAAACTGAATGTAAAAACTCCTTTTGTAGACCCAGACAACACAATGGCTCTTCGATTTACTCATATTGTTGGAGGATCATTTCTTAAAGATGGAAAAAATAGTCCACGTGACTTCACCGATGCTACTAAACATATTGATAGTTATCTAGACGGTTCGCGTTCTGATATGCTTGTGGATTATGTACGCGTTTGGCAACCTAAAGAACCAACAACTGAAGAGACAACTACGACTACTTCTACAACAACTGAAGAGCCGACTACAACTACTTCAACTACAACAACTGAAGAGCCGACTACAACTACTTCAACTACAACAACTGAAGAGCCTACTACGACTACTTCTACAACTACAACAACTGAAGAGCCTACAACTACTTCTACAACTACAACAACTGAAGAGCCTACAACTACTTCTACAACTACAACAACAACTGAAGAGCCTACGACTACTTCAACCACAACTACAACTGAAGAGCCTACAA
>NZ_JAPVYV010000013.1:0-41827 GCF_041432055.1 Streptococcus sp. 27098_8_186 | reverse complement strand
AAAAATAATTGAGAGGCTAGGACTTTTGTCCCAGCTTCTTTTACTTGTTTGCTAGGATGAGAGTCTTAGGAGATAGGAGATTCCGTCCTATTTATCGGAAGAAATCGCTTAAAGCTACAGGAAAAGCTAGCAATTTCATCTAAAAAGTGATAAAATAAACAATGTAAGTGGGATTAACCCCACAAAAATTTATAGGAGGCCTATAACAAATGGCAATCGTTTCAGCAGAAAAATTTGTCCAAGCAGCTCGTGACAATGGTTATGCAGTTGGTGGATTTAACACAAACAACCTTGAGTGGACTCAAGCTATCTTGCGTGCAGCAGAAGCTAAGAAAGCTCCAGTACTTATCCAAACTTCTATGGGTGCTGCTAAATACATGGGTGGTTACAAAGTATGTAAATCCCTTATTGAAAACCTTGTAGAATCAATGGATATTACTGTACCAGTTGCTATTCACCTTGACCATGGTCACTACGACGATGCTCTTGAATGTATCGAAGCTGGTTACACTTCAATCATGTTTGACGGTTCACACCTTCCAGTTGAAGAAAACCTTAAATTGGCGAAAGATGTCGTTGAAAAAGCTCATGCTAAAGGTATCTCAGTAGAAGCTGAAGTTGGTACTATCGGTGGTGAAGAAGACGGTATCATCGGTGACGGTGAATTGGCACCAATCGAAGACGCTAAAGCAATGGTTGCTACAGGAATCGACTTCTTGGCTGCAGGTATCGGTAACATCCACGGTCCTTACCCAGCAAACTGGAAAGGTCTTCACCTTGACCACTTGCAAAAATTGACTGAAGCTGTTCCAGGATTCCCAATCGTATTGCACGGTGGATCAGGTATCCCTGATGATCAAATCCAAGCAGCGATCAAACTTGGTGTTGCGAAAGTTAACGTGAACACTGAATGCCAAATCGCATTTGCAAATGCTACTCGTCAATTCGTACGTGAATATGATGCAAACGAAGCAGAATACGACAAGAAGAAACTCTTCGACCCACGTAAATTCTTGAAACCAGGTTTCGAAGCAATTACAGCAGCTGTTGAAGAACGTATCGACGTATTCGGTTCAGAAGGCAAAGCTTAATTAAAAACAGGAAAGCAAGGTCTCATGTGGATCTTGTTTTTTTGTATGGGAAGGTTGCTTCCGGGATTTAATTTTTGTACAATATGGCTATGAAAAAATTCAAACAGTGGAGCTGGATCGTTTTTGTTTTTCTTTTGCTCTTTTTAGGTGCTACATTTATCTTTCATCAATTCAGTTTGCGAAGAGAAAGTAAGCTACTCACTCCCATTGGTCAACAGGTCACGGTCAATGGACATCGAATGAACGTCTCTGTTAAAGGAGAAGGATCTGAAACGATAGTATTTCTTTCAGGTGCAGGTATTGCTTCACCTATATTAGACTTTAAGAATCTAACAGATTCCCTATCCAAAAAATACAAAGTAGTCGTCGTAGAGCGGGCTGGCTATGGTTTTAGTGAAGATAGTGATCAATCAAGAGATGTGATGACGGTTCTTTCTGAGACCCGTCAAGCTTTGTCTCAAGCCGAAGTTTCGGGGCCTTATGTGATTGTTTCTCATTCAATGGCTAGCCTTGAGAGCCTTGCTTGGCAAGAAAAATATCCTAATGAAGTGAAAGCCTTGGTTGGCCTGGATTGGGCATTACCAGCAAGTTATGAGGATTTAAAGGATAATCAGGCCTTGCTTACTGTGGCTTATTGGAGCAGTAAGATTGGCTTATTACGCTATTTCCCTGAGTCCTTTTATATAAAAAATCCAACTCTGACTGAAACTGAACGACAACAATATAAATTACTAGCATATAAGCAGTTGATGTCACAAGCCATGCTTCATGAATCCCGTTTGGCAAAGGAAAATGCCAAGAAAGTTCCATCTAGCATTAATCCGAAAATTCCAGCCTTACTCCTGGTTTCTAACGGTGAAGGCACGACCTTTAGCCAATCAGAGTGGCAACGTTATGCAGAGAGATTTGCAAGCGACCAGTCTAATGTTCAAGTCGACTATATGGATGCGCCTCACGACCTCTATCATTATCAAAGCGATGCTATTGTTTCTCGTATTAAAGAATTTTTAGAGAATAATTGAGGGCTTAAAAATCCATTGAGACTGATGATAATAATTAAATGCTGAAGGATTAACAGTAGAATCGTTAATTTTCTCGATTAAAAAAATTCTTTTTCTTAACAATAAGCCTGCCCCTAAGGGCAGGTTTTTTGGTGTCTAAAGGAAACTATTTAACAGGATTTTTGATTAAAAGTTTCATTTTAAGAGAGAAATCTCTAATTTCATAATCTATAAGCAAACGCTTGCATTCCTTTTTTTATTGGATTATAATAGGTTGGTATAAAGCCTTCTGTAATAATATTTAGAAAGTGTAGAAAGTAAGGATTTAGAATATTTGTAGTCAAAAATACAATGTTGCTTCTTACGATAGGGAGATAGATATGGCAATGATAGAAGTGCAACATCTTCGGAAAAATTTTGTGAAGACAGTTAAGGAGCCGGGGTTAAAGGGAGCCTTGCGCTCCTTTATTCATCCTGAAAAGCAGACCTTTGAAGCGGTCAGGGATTTAACTTTTGAAGTTCCAAAAGGGCAGATTTTAGGATTTATCGGGGCAAATGGTGCTGGGAAGTCAACCACCATCAAAATGCTGACAGGAATTTTGAAGCCCACATCTGGCTTTTGTCGGATTAACGGCAAGATTCCCCAGGATAATCGCCAAGATTATGTCAAGGATATTGGAGTCGTTTTCGGACAACGCACCCAGCTATGGTGGGATTTGGCTCTGCAAGAGACCTACACGGTTTTGAAAGAGATCTATGATGTACCGGACTCGCTTTTCCATAAGCGCATGGACTTTTTGAATGAAGTTTTGGATTTGAAGGAATTTATCAAGGATCCTGTGCGGACTCTTTCACTAGGTCAACGGATGCGGGCGGATATTGCGGCTTCCTTACTTCACAATCCCAAGGTTCTCTTTTTAGATGAGCCGACTATTGGTTTGGATGTGTCGGTCAAGGACAACATTCGTCGGGCCATTACTCAGATTAATCAGGAGGAAGAGACAACTATTCTCTTGACTACTCACGATTTGAGTGATATTGAGCAACTCTGTGATCGGATTTTTATGATTGATAAGGGGCAAGAGATTTTTGATGGAACGGTTAGCCAGCTCAAGGAGACCTTTGGAAAGATGAAGACTCTCTCTTTTGACCTGACGCCAGGTCAAAATCATCTAGTCTCTCATTATGAGGGCTTGCCTGATATGTCCATTGATAGACAAGGAAATACTCTCAATATTGAATTCGATAGTTCCCGCTACCAGTCGGCCGATATTATCAAGCAAACCTTATCTGATTTTGAAGTCCGTGATTTGAAGATGGTAGATACAGATATTGAAGATATTATCCGTCGCTTCTATCGAAAGGAGCTCTAAGATGGTCAAATTATGGAGACGTTATAAACCCTTTATCAATGCAGGGATTCAGGAGTTGATTTCCTATCGAGTCAACTTTATTCTCTATCGGATTGGTGATGTCATGGGGGCTTTTGTGGCCTTTTATCTCTGGAAGGCAGTCTTTGACTCCTCCCAGGAGCCTTTGATTCAGGGCTTCAGTATGGCAGATATCACTTTCTACATCATCATGAGTTTTGTGACCAATCTTTTGACCAGGTCTGATAGCTCCTTTATGATTGGAGATGAGGTTAAGGATGGCTCCATTATCATGCGTTTGCTGAGACCAGTGCATTTTGCGGCCTCTTACCTTTTCACCGAACTTGGCTCCAAGTGGTTGATTTTTATCTCTGTTGGACTGCCATTTTTAAGTGTCATTGTTTTGATGAAAATCTTATCTGGGCAAGGTATTGTAGAAGTGCTGGGATTAACTGTCCTTTACCTTTTTAGCTTAACCCTAGCCTATCTGATTAACTTTTTCTTTAATATCTGTTTTGGATTTTCAGCCTTTGTGTTTAAAAATCTATGGGGTTCCAATCTACTCAAGACTTCCATAGTGGCCTTTATGTCTGGAAGTTTAATTCCCTTGGCTTTCTTTCCGAAAATCGTTTCAGATATTCTCTCCTTATTGCCATTTTCATCCTTGATTTACACTCCGGTCATGATTATTGTTGGGAAATACGATGCCAGTCAGATTCTTCAAGCACTTTTGCTTCAGTTTTTCTGGCTTATAGTGATGGTGAGCTTGTCTCAGTTGATTTGGAAACGAGTCCAGTCATTTATCACCATTCAGGGAGGTTAGTATGAAAAAATATCAACGCATGCATCTGATTTTTATCAGACAATACATCAAGCAAATCATGGAATACAAGGTGGATTTTGTGGTAGGTGTGTTGGGAGTCTTTCTGACTCAAGGCCTAAACCTCTTGTTTCTCAATGTCATCTTTCAACACATCCCCTCGCTAGAAGGTTGGACATTTCAAGAGATTGCCTTTATCTATGGATTTTCCTTAATTCCAAAGGGATTAGATCATCTCTTTTTTGACAATCTCTGGGCTTTAGGTCAACGGCTAGTTCGAAAAGGGGAGTTTGACAAGTATCTGACTCGTCCTATCAATCCTCTCTTTCACATCCTCGTTGAGACCTTTCAGATTGATGCCTTGGGTGAACTTTTGGTCGGTGGCATCTTACTAACGACAACGGCGACTAGCATTGCTTGGACTCTTCCAAAATTCCTGATTTTTCTAGTTTGTATTCCTTTTGCGACCTTGATTTATACTTCCTTGAAAATTGCTACAGCCAGCATCGCTTTTTGGACCAAGCAGTCAGGTGCCATGATTTACATTTTCTATATGTTTAATGATTTTGCCAAGTATCCTATTTCTATTTACAATTCGCTCCTTCGTTGGTTAATTAGCTTTATTGTACCTTTTGCCTTTACGGCCTACTATCCTGCCAGCTATTTCTTGCAGGACAAGGATGGACTCTTTAATATTGGTGGTTTGATTCTGATTTCCCTTGTTTTCTTTGTTATTTCCCTCAAACTTTGGAACAGGGGATTGGATGCCTACGAAAGTGCTGGTTCGTAAGAGGTAAAGTAAGACTAAAATCAAGAAAGGAACTTATGATGTTTGTAATTAAAGAAGTCAAGGGTGAAGATCAAAAAATGGCAGTTGTCGCTGAGATTTTAAGGGATTTGCCAGAATGGTTTGGAATACCAGAAAGCACGCAAGCCTACATTGAAGGAGCTAAGGATTTACGAGTTTGGGCTGCTTATCAAGAAAGTGATGTAGTAGGGTTTATAAGTTTATCATATTCGAGTGAAGTGACTGTCTAGGCGTGAAAAAATCATTCCAAGGTCAAGGAATTGGAAGGGAATTAATTACGACTATAGAAAGAGAAGCAGTCAAACAAGTGGGCTACCTACAGGTCAAAACAGTCGCAGAAGGTTCAAATAAAGATTATGACCGAACAAATGTCTTTTATCGCAGTCTTGGTTTTAAAAAATTAGAGATTTTTCCGCAACTATGGGATCCACAGAATCCATGTCAGATTCTGATTAAAAAGATCAACTAAAAGTGCTTGACATCCGCTATCAGAGTGCTATACTAAGAAGGTAACCGCCGATTTAGCTCAGTTGGTAGAGCAACGCACTCGTAACGCGTAGGTCACAGGTTCGATCCCTGCAATCGGCATAGGAAGAGACTGCTACAGTCTTCGATGAACAATAAAAGAAACTGCTTTGAAGGAGCAAGACGACGAATGATGGTGATCACATATTCGTTCGGTCTCGCTCTTTTTTTTGACCGCATAGGCACCTTTTTTGACCACTTAGTCAAAAGTCCTTGTCGCCGTTGGGGCTCTCTGCTATCATAGAATCATCAAAGGAAGAAATACTTCCGAATATTGAAAATGAGGTATATGATGATGAAAAAACTACTCGGACTGGGATTTATTCTTGCTGCTTTTGCGGTTGTCACAATGGGAATGGTTGGTTTTCCAAAGCTCGATGTGAATATCTGGCCCCTATTCCCCGTTCTCTTATTTGCATTCTTTACACTTGAAAATCTCTTGAAAAAAGATTACAAGGCAAGTGTTATCTGCGCCTTGATCGCATTTATGATCGCAAATGCGATTTACGATGTCCTGCCGGTTTCAAATGGTCTGGTCATCACAGCAGGTGTGCTCGCTTGCGTAGGTCTTAGTTTTCTTTTACCGGATAAGGAAAGTAATAAATAAAGAAAGGAGGCTGGGATAAAAGTCCTAGCCTCTCAATTGTCTTTGGATTGTAGAGTAAGACGCAGTGGTTGAGTGGGCTCTACTACGCTGATTTCATCAGCTTTTACAGCCCTACTCAACTGTGCGGAGGTGGGACGACGGAATCGAATTCTAACGAATTACCGATTTCTGTCCCACTCTCTCTTTTACTTCTCAAAAATGACCTCTTGATGGGGAAAACGTGCCACTTACTGAAAAGCCCTTGTTTTGTTTTCAACAGCTGTTATAATGGTACTATCAAAACGTTGGGAAAGGAGTTTTATGAAAGTTAGAATCGAATTGGATCCATCTATGGACGAGCCTGAGATCTTGATTCGAGCTCCGCGCTTGACCCCGGAGTTGACCCAGCTGCAAGAGAGAATCCTCGAACAAAAGGTTGCTCCTTTGGCCTTTTACAAGGATCGAAGTGAGTATTTTCTGGATGTGGCATCGATCCTCTTTTTTGAGACGGACGGGGAGAAGATTTTTGGGCACACCAAGGACGAGGCCTATGAGGTTAAGCAGAAGCTCTATGAGTTGGAGGAGCTGCTTCCCATCGCCTTTTGTCGGATATCCAAATCCACCATTGTCAACGCAAAGCAGATCTATTCTCTAGAAAAGTCTTTTTCAGGAACCAGCACGGTCAATTTCTATCAGACCCATAAGCAGGTTCACGTATCCAGACGCTACTATCAACTCTTAAAAGAACGACTAAATGAAATGAGGTAATATCATGAGAAAAAAATTAATCGGAGTATTCTTAATCCTTTTAGCAGCCTTAATCCTTTTACAGGGCTATTTTGTAAAATGGGACATCAGTATCTGGACCTTGGCTTGGGTCACCTTGCTTGCCGTCCTGTCCCTCTCTAGTTTCTTAAAACGCCATTTTGGTTGGGGCTTCATCTATGGACTTTTAGCCCTCTTTTGTCTCAATGGGCAATACCATTTCCTTCCGGTGTCCAATTCAGTTGTTATCCTTTCCTCAATTCTCGCTGTGATTGGGCTCAACATTTTGTTTAAACCCTCTAAGAAAACAAAAGCCCGCCTAGCTTCCTATTCTGCTGGATCCATGAATAAGTCGGATGGCAATGACATCGATGTCACTTTTTCAACAGTGACAAAATATCTCAATGACCAACACTTTACCCGCGGAAGTGCAGATGTGAGTATGGGAGAAGCATCGGTTTATTTTGACAATTGCCGTATTGAAGGTCCTTCTGCTCAGTTTGTTGTCGATGTTTCCCTTGGGAGTCTGAGCCTCTATGTACCAAGCGATTGGCGCGTCCATGTAAATGTGGATAATTCTCTATCAGCGATCCAGCATCAGGAAAATCCAAGTACTCTGACAAGCAAGGATTTCTACATTACGGGCGATGTTTCCTTAGGAAATCTGGAAATTATCTATGTTGGAGCGAATTCGTTTTCTTAAGTCGGAAATGAAAAACTTTGGCCAAAAGCTTGCCAAGAGAGATTTTTTTTGGTAATATAGTACGGTATGTGGTGCTAGCACATCCGTTATATTAGATCTAATAGGAGGAAACACAGAAATGGCTAAAGTATGTTATTTCACAGGTCGTAAGACTGTATCAGGTAACAACCGTTCACACGCTATGAACCAAACAAAACGTGCCGTAAAACCAAACCTTCAAAAAGTAACTGTCCTTATCGATGGTAAACCTAAAAAAGTTTGGGCTTCAGCTCGTGCATTGAAATCTGGTAAAGTAGAACGCGTTTAATAAAGAAAGAAGGCTGGGCATAAAGTGTCCAGCCTTCGCTTTTTGATAGGAATAGTAGCATGACGCAGTGGTTGATTGGAACTACTCATGTTTGAAACATTCGTACTTCCTAATCAACTGTGCGGGGGTGGGAATACGGACTCTTTTGAACGAATCGGAGTCCTTTCCCACTCCCTTTTCTTTTTCTCTAGAGACAGCTGTCACAGCGGGAGAAGAATAATCCCTACCCTTTTACAGCTGATCTCTTTTATGGTAAAATAGAATATAAAATACTTTTGAGGTAGAAATTATGACAGTAAAAATCAATACAAAGGACGGTCAAATTGAATTGACTGATGAGGTTATCGCAACTGTTGTAGGCGGTGCCGCTACTGAGATCTTCGGTGTGGTTGGAATGGCCAGCAAAAATGCGATCAAAGATAATTTCCAAGCCCTCCTAGGGAAAGAAAACTTCTCTAAAGGTGTTGTTGTCAAAACAACGGAAGCAGGAACTATCGCAGTTGATGTTTACACTGTTTTGAGCTATGGAACAAAGATTAGCGAAGTCTCAAAAAATATTCAAGAACGTGTGAAATTTAGTTTGGAAAATCAACTTGGAATCACTACGGATACTGTGAATGTCTATATTCAAAATATCAAGATTGTGGGAGAATAATCGTGGCTAATATTACTACAAGTTTATTTCAAGAAATGGTTCAAGCGGGGGCTACGCGCTTAAATAAACAAGCGGAATATGTAAACTCTTTGAACGTCTTTCCTGTACCAGATGGAGATACAGGGACTAATATGGGAATGACCATCGAAAATGGGGCCAAAGAAGTATCTGACCGTTCTGCATCAACTGTTGGAGAAGCAGCAGGAATCTTTGCTAAAGGTCTCTTGATGGGTGCGCGTGGGAACTCAGGAGTTATCACTTCTCAATTGTTCCGCGGATTTTCTCAAAGTGTCAAAGACAAAGAAGAATTGGATGGAGCAGCGCTTGCAGCAGCCTTCCAATCTGGGGTAGAAGTTGCTTATAAAGCCGTTATGAAGCCAGTTGAAGGGACTATTTTGACGGTTTCTCGTGGAGCAGCCATTGGGGCTAAGAAAAAAGCAGAATCTACTAATGATGCAGTAGAAGTCATGCGTGCAGCTCTTGAAGGAGCTAAAACAGCTCTTGCGAAGACTCCAGATATGTTGCCAGTCTTGAAAGAAGTTGGCGTGGTAGACTCTGGTGGTCAAGGTTTGGTCTTCATCTATGAAGGATTCTTGTCAGCTTTGACAGGTGAATTCATCGCTTCTGAAGAGTTCCAAGCAACACCTGCAACCATGTCAGAAATGATTAATGCAGAACACCACAAGTCAGTCGCTGGCCATGTGGCTACTGAAGACATCAAGTTTGGTTACTGTACAGAAATCATGGTCGCTTTGAAACAAGGTCCAACCTATGTCAAAGACTTCGATTATGATGAATTCCGTAACTATTTGAACAACCTTGGGGATTCCCTATTGGTGGTGAATGACGATGAGATTGTCAAAGTTCACGTCCATACAGAAGATCCAGGTCTTGTCATGCAAGAAGGTCTTAAGTACGGAAGCTTGGTCAAGGTGAAAGTCGACAACATGCGTAACCAACACGAAGCGCAAGTTGAAAAAGAAGAACGTCAAGCCAAACCAGTTGAAGAAAAAGAATATGCCATCATCGCAGTAGTTGCTGGTGAGGGATTGGCTGATATCTTTAAAGCGCAAGGAGTTGATTACATCATCTCTGGTGGTCAAACCATGAACCCATCAACAGAAGACTTTGTCAAAGCGGTTGAAGAGTTGAATGCGCGCAACATCATTATCTTGCCAAACAACAAAAATATCTTGATGGCGGCTCAATCTGCAGCAGAAGTGATTGATCAACCTGCAGCAGTTGTTGAGACCAAGACTATCCCTCAAGGATTGACTAGTCTTCTTGCCTTTGATGAAAGCAAATCGATCGAAGAAAACTACGAACGCATGAGCGCTTCATTGGGTGATGTTGCGTCTGGTAGTGTGACAACAGCGGTTCGCGATACCACTATTGATGGGCTTGAAATCCATGAAAATGATAATCTTGGAATGGTCGATGGCAAAATCGTTGTTTCAAATCCAGATATGATGGAAACCTTGGAAGAAACATTCGCTCATATGTTGGATGAAGACAGTGAAATTGTGACCATCTATGTCGGTGAAGACGGCAGTGAGGAGTTGGCAAATGAATTGGCCCAAGCCCTTGCTGAAAAATACGAAGATGTAGAAGTAGAAATCCACCAAGGTGGCCAACCTGTCTACCCATACTTGTTTAGTGTAGAATAATTGAACAGAAGGTTCCTTTCGGAACCTTTTTTTGTATATAGAAAAACGAGGAGATTCCCTATGAAATCAGCGTGATTCAGAGGGATTGAGACTGAAGCGACCCCTACACGGAAGCTTTATTCGTGAGAAAAAGGGGTTTCTGCAAAAAGTCTCAAATTCATCAGTTTTTTATTCAAATTGAAGAGCTTGAAAAGAGGGGGAAATGGTTTGAGCAGTGGAGTTTTTAGACAAGAAAGACGCGATATGTTATACTGGTATCAGTATGTGAAAGGAGAGTTATAAAAATGAAGAAATTTTTTGTAACCCTTGGGCTAGCCATTTTGGTATTGACTGGTTGTTCGCAATCCCAAACAAAGAAAACTACAACCGCTAGCTCATCTAGCAGTTCCTCTGTTAAAAAAGAAGTAAAAAATGAAGAAAAAACCACAACCTTAGTAGGAGATATCAATGGAACAAAACACCGGGATATCATCAAGTCTAAGGGAGATAAGGTTGAAAACCTTCGCATCGAAGTGACGGCCAATCTGCCCCAACAACTTGGGACCATCGCAGCAGAGAAGTCACCTGAAGAGCTCACAGCAGCTATTCAAGCTTTGCTGGAGCAAAATGAAGACTACAAGAAGCTAAAAACCGTTCCCGGTTTTAGTTTGGAATACACAGTCACACCAGAAAAGAAATTGCTCTCAACCAGTGTGATTGACCTCAACCAAATTGACGCCAAGTCTCTTGAAGAAATTTCTTACTTCAAAGATGCTGGTCTCAATGATTTGAAAAACATGAAGGCGGATGCCTTGGTGAAGGCCTTGAAATTGCATGGCATGAAAGAAGAAGGCCAGTAAGAAGAATAGAAAAAGTCGAGTGGAGTCACTTGGCTTTTTTTAGTGACTTTTGTCATGTGAGCCAGTGACAAAATTATCTAGTGGCTGTTATTTTCTTTCGCTATAATATAGTCAGAAAGTAAGAGGTAAGGAAAAATGAAACAATGGTTCTATAAAGTGTTTACGTTAACAGTGGTGGGAATGGTCATCTATTTGATCTTTTCAAAGGATGATAGCCTCTATTACCATTTCCCTTGGGAATTATTTGCTGGGCTTGGTATCATGAGCTGGGCGGTTCAAGAAGGATTGAAAATGATCAAGTCTGTTAAAAAGGAAATGGAGCAATGAAACAAACGGGAGTGACCTTGGTTGTTTTTGTCATCATTCTGGCCGTTTAAGGCTGCTTGAAAGGAGAGTATCATGAGCGTCATTAGAGTAGAGAACTTGAAAAAAAGTATCAAAGGAAAAGTAATTTTAAAAGATCTTTCTTTTGTAGTTGAACAGGGGGATTGTCTGGCCTTGATCGGGCCAAACGGAGCTGGGAAAACAACCTTGATGAACTGTCTGCTGGGAGATATGAAGGCGACTTCTGGAACTATTGAAGTAGAGGGAAAAGCTCCTGGTCATCCTCAGTTAAAGGCTAGTGTCTCTTATCTCCCTCAAGAGAATGCCATCGTGCAAAAGCTAACCGTGCAGGAACTGATCAGTTTCTTTCGCTCCATTTATCCCAACCCTTTAACGGTCAATGACATCGATGATTTATTGCGTTTTACTCCAGAACAAAAGAAGCAATTAGCCAGTAAGCTGTCTGGTGGGCAAAAGCGTCTTTTATCCTTTGTGTTGACCTTGATTGGTCGTCCTAGCTTACTTTTCTTAGATGAGCCAACTGCGGGAATGGATACGTCCACTCGCCAACGCTTCTGGGAGATTGTTGGGCGTTTAAAGGAAGAAGATGTGACCATTGTCTATTCTTCCCATTACATCGAGGAAGTAGAGCACACGGCTGATC
The DNA here is from genome assembly GCF_041432055.1 of Streptococcus sp. 27098_8_186. Classification (NCBI taxonomy): domain Bacteria; kingdom Bacillati; phylum Bacillota; class Bacilli; order Lactobacillales; family Streptococcaceae; genus Streptococcus; species Streptococcus sp. 27098_8_186. The sequence goes on along the minus strand of NZ_JAPVYV010000013.1, from coordinate 29,702 downwards.
GAATTTTGGTCTTGCATCAGGGGCATTTGCTTCGGGATACGACGCCACTAGCTATGAGAAGCGAAGAGGTAGAAAAACATTTCACCTTGCCTTTGCGTTACCAAGTGCTAGTGGCAGAGATGGAAGGCGTTGGTGAAGTGGTCATTAAACCCGATGCTCTTCAGGTTGTGACACACGATGCCAATCGTTTGTGGAGTCGCTTGCAAGAAGAAGGATGTTCGATCCAAGAAATCGAAGTAACCAATCGAAGTTTATTGGATTCTATTTTTGAAAATACAAAGGAAGTAGGTAGAGAAGATGAAACGCATGAAAGCTCTCGGCGTGGTTGAGTGGCATTTGACCAGTCGCCAAGCCATTTATTACTTGTTATCAATTGGGATGCCTACGGCCTTTTATCTCTTCTTTTCAGGGATGTACCAGGATACACCAGGGGCCCCCGCTCACTTTATGAGGGATTATCTTCTCTCCATGACGGCTTTTTCCATGATGTCTACGGCTATCTTTTCTTTTCCAACGGTTCTTGAAACCGATCGCCTCAATAATTGGCAAAAAGTCTTGCGCCATACCCCCGTATCTATGGTAGAATATTATCTAATAAAGGTTGCGGGTCTCTTTGTAGACTTTCTCCTATCCATTGGGGTCGTCTTTACCGTGGGTCATGTGGTGCGGCATGTGAACATGTCTCTACAGGATTGGGTCTTAGCGGCCTTCCTTCTCATCCTAGGAAGTCTAGCTTTTGTAGCTATCGGTCTGGTCTTGACCTTGCTTCCTTCCAGTCAATTGATGTCGGTTGCGGGCAATCTCCTCTATATGGGACTGGCTGTCATGGGTGGCCTATGGATGCCCATTAGTGTCTTTCCAGAATGGATGCAAGCTATTGGCAAATGCCTGCCAACCTATCAATTGATGGAACTGATCAAGACCTTTTTAAATAAGGGGCAGGTCAATGGCTTTGCTAGTCTCTATTTAACCTTGTTTACCTTGGTCTTGTTTACCCTTGTCATCGTCTATCGTCGTCATTCTGAGGTTCGTTCATGATTGAAAAACTCAAGCGTATTCATTATATGTTTTACGCTAGCCTAGTCTTTATGGGATTCCCATTTATCTCTATTTTATTGGGTGAGGTTCCCTACTGGCACTTCTTTTTAGCCCTCTTGTTTATTGCTTCCTATCTAGGAATCTTGATTACTGAAAACAAAAAGCTGATCTGGATTTGTTGGCTGTACCTCCTAGCCTATGTAGCAGGAAATACTCTTTTTATTAATGCCAACTATTTTTGGTTTTATTTCTTCATCAGTAACCTGTTGGTCTATCACTTTGAGATTCGCAATTTTCGCTCTCCTTATCTTTGGACAGTATTTCTATCGCAATTCCTACTTTTTGGAGTTATCTTTTTCAAACAGAATGCGATGGAGTATGAATGGGTATTTTTAATCATCATTTTCTTCTTTACCCATGCCATGACTTACGGCATGGTTCGGATTCGGATGATGGAAGAGTTGAAAGCTGACCATGCCAAGCAAAATGCCCAGATCAATCTCTTGCTGGCAGAAAACGAGCGCCATCGGATTGGCCGTGATCTACATGACAGTCTGGGCCACACCTTTGCTATGCTCAGTGTCAAGGCAGACCTGGCTGATCAATTCTTAGCATTGGGTCAGGTTGAGAAGGCGCAGGAGCAGGTGCAAGAGATTCAAGCCATTAGTCAAGAGTCCATGCACCAAGTCAGAGAGATTGTGGAGAACTTGAAGCAGCGAACCCTGGTAAGAGAGCTGGAAACCGTCAAGCAAATGCTAGAAGTGGCGCAAGTCAAAGTGGAGATCCAAAACAATCTCGATACAGCTAGCATCTCGCCGGTCCTAGAGTCTGCTCTGGCCATGGTGTCTCTGGAACTAGCCACCAATATGATCAAACATGCCAAAGCGACGCAAGCCCTTCTCACTTATCGCTCCACCGAAACAGGGGTGGAAATGGTCGCAGAAGACAATGGTATCGGCTTTGATAAGGTCTCGGATAAGGACCTGCACTCGATCCGCGAACGGATTGCCTTGCTGGGAGGAGAGCTGGATATCAGTCATCAATACAAGCCGACCCGCATAGAAATACGGATCCCCTATCAAGAAAGGAAATAAGATGCGCTTATTAGTTGCAGAAGACCAAAGTATGTTGCGCGATGCCCTTTGCCAGCTCTTGCTTTTGCAAGAGGATGTAGAAGAAGTCTTGCAGGCTGGAGATGGGCAAGAAGCCATTCGCTTACTCGAAACCCATCCAGTTGATATTGCTATTTTAGATATTGAGATGCCTATCAAAACAGGACTAGAAGTGTTGGAATGGGCCAAAAGTCAACAACCCCAGCTCAAGGTTGTCATCGTTACCACCTTTAAACGACCGGGTTACTTTGAGCGGGCCCTCAAGGCTGGAGTCGATGCCTATGTCTTAAAAGAACGTCGCATTACAGATTTGATGGCAACACTTCATACGGTTTTGGCAGGGCAAAAAGAATATTCTCCTGAATTAATGGAGGGAATCCTAACCCATCCCAATCCTCTAAGCTCTCAGGAGCAAGCGGTCCTAAAAGAAGTTGCAAAGGGAGCTTCTAATCAAGAAATTGCTGATCGTTTATTCCTCTCAAACGGGACCATCCGCAATTATATGTCAGCCATTCTGACCAAGTTGGATGCGGAAAACCGGACCGAGGCGGCAAAGATCGCCCAAGAAAAGGGTTGGTTATAAGGAAGAAAAGTTTCTAGGATTTCCTAGAGACTTTTTTCTGATAGACGTAGCATTTTTAGAAAAACTCTCATTCTTCGGATTTGAATAGAAAATTCAGAAAATTTACTATTTTTCCTTGAAATATTTTCTAAAAATGGTATGATAGTAGCATGCTAATTTGATATACAAAGTACTGGAAAGGAGAGACATGGAGAAAATTACCTTAGAAACTGCGAAAACCGGTTCAGAGCTCGTTCTTGAAACCCTGCGTGATTTGGGCATTGACACGATTTTTGGTTATCCTGGTGGAGCGGTTTTGCCTTTATACGATGCCATCTATAGCTTTGAGGGTATCCAGCATATCTTGGGTCGTCATGAACAAGGATGCTTGCATGAGGCTGAAGGCTACGCCAAATCAACTGGAAAGCTGGGTGTCGCAGTCGTCACTAGTGGACCGGGGGCTACCAATGCCATTACAGGGATTGCAGACGCCATGAGCGATAGCGTTCCCTTACTAGTCTTCACTGGCCAAGTCAATCGTGCTGGGATCGGGAAAGACGCCTTCCAAGAAGCGGATATCGTGGGAATTACCATGCCCATCACCAAGTACAACTATCAAGTACGTGAGACGGCAGATATTCCGCGAATTATCACCGAAGCTGTCCATATTGCGACGACCGGCCGTCCTGGTCCGGTGGTAATTGACCTTCCAAAGGATGTGTCTGCTTTAGAGACAGATTTCATCTATGAACCAAGTGTGAAGCTTCCAAGCTACCAACCTACCATTGAACCCAATGAATTGCAGATCAAAAAGATTTTGAAGCAATTGAGTAAGGCTAAAAAACCAGTTCTTCTTGCTGGTGGTGGGGTAAGTTACGCTGGAGCGGCAAAAGAGTTGATTGCTCTAGCAGAGCGCTATCAGATTCCAGTAGTGACCAGTCTGTTAGGTCAAGGAACGATTGCAACCAGTCATCCTCTTTTCCTAGGGATGGGAGGAATGCACGGATCCTTCGCAGCTAATATTGCTATGACAGAGACAGATTTCATGATCAGTGTTGGTTGTCGATTTGATGACCGTTTAACAGGGAATCCAAAGACTTTCGCTAAAAATGCTAAGGTTGCCCATATCGATATTGATCCCGCAGAGATTGGGAAGATCATTGCCGTTGACATTCCTGTCGTTGGCGATGCAAAGAAGGCCTTACAGCAGTTGCTAGCAGAGCCGACGGTTCATAACAACACAGAAAAATGGATCGAAAAGGTGACCCAAGATAAGAACCGGGTTCGTTCATACGACAAGAAGGAACGGGTTGTGCAGCCACAAGCTGTGATTGAACGCATCGGAGAGTTGACCAAGGGGGACGCTATTGTCGTCACAGACGTTGGACAACACCAAATGTGGGCAGCTCAATACTATCCTTACCAAAATGAGCGACAATTGGTGACATCTGGTGGTCTAGGAACAATGGGATTCGGTGTTCCTGCAGCTATCGGAGCGAAAATTGCCAATCCAGATAAAGAAGTTGTTCTCTTTGTCGGAGATGGTGGTTTCCAAATGACCAACCAAGAATTGGCGATCTTAAATATTTATAAGGTTCCGATCAAGGTCGTTATGCTCAACAACCACTCGCTTGGGATGGTCCGCCAATGGCAAGAAGCCTTCTATGATGGTCGGACGTCAGAGTCAGTCTTTGATAGCCTTCCAGATTTCCAATTGATGGCGCAAGCTTACGGGATCAAGAATTATAAATTTGATAATCCTGAAACTCTTGAGAAGGATTTGGAAGTCATCACAGAAGATGCACCAATGTTCATCGAAGTAGACATTTCTCGGAAAGAGCATGTCTTACCGATGGTACCAGCTGGTAAGAGTAATCATGAGATGTTGGGGGTGAAGTTTAATGCGTAGAATGTTAACAGCCAAACTTCAAAACCGCTCAGGTGTTCTGAATCGCTTTACAGGAGTCTTGTCGAGACGTCAAGTCAATATCGAAAGTATCTCTGTTGGAGCAACAGAAAACCCTAATGTATCGCGGATTACCATTATCATTGATGTTGCTTCGCATGATGAAGTGGAGCAAATCATCAAACAGCTCAACCGCCAGGTGGATGTGATCCGTGTCCGGGATATCACGGATAAACCACACTTGGAGCGCGAAGTTATCTTGGTGAAAGTTTCTGCACCAGCTGAGAAGCGGGCAGAAATCTTGGCCATTATTCAACCTTTCCGTGCAACCGTGGTCGACGTAGCTCCAAGCTCGATTACTGTTCAAATGACGGGAAATGCAGAAAAGAGCGAAGCCCTCATTCGTGTCATTCGCCCTTATGGGATTAAAAACATTGCCCGCACCGGTGCAACCGGATTTACTCGAGATTAATTCTCGCCTTAACATTGTTAACCCCGCCTTAAAAAGGCAAATTAAAATAGAAAAGAGATTTTACTTATGGCAGTTCAGATGGAATACGAAAAAGATGTTAAAGTTGCAGCGTTAACTGGTAAAAAAATTGCTGTAATCGGTTATGGTTCTCAAGGACATGCACACGCACAAAATTTGCGTGACTCAGGTCATGATGTTATTATCGGTGTTCGCCCAGGGAAATCATTCGATAAAGCAAAAGAAGATGGCTTTGATACTTATACGGTGGCAGAAGCAACTAAATTGGCTGATGTCATCATGATTTTGGCACCAGATGAAATCCAACAAGAATTGTACGAAACAGAAATTGCGCCAAACTTGGAAGCTGGTAATGCGGTTGGTTTTGCGCATGGATTTAATATCCATTTCGAATTCATCAAGGTTCCAGCAGATGTCGATGTCTTTATGTGTGCTCCAAAAGGACCAGGTCACTTGGTACGTCGTACTTACACTGAAGGATTTGGTGTACCAGCACTTTACGCTGTCTATCAAGATGCTACTGGTAATGCGAAAGATATCGCTATGGGCTGGTGTAAAGGTGTTGGTGCAGCACGCGTTGGTCTTCTTGAAACAACTTACAAAGAAGAAACGGAAGAAGATTTGTTCGGAGAACAAGCTGTACTTTGTGGTGGTTTGACTGCCCTCATCGAGGCTGGTTTTGAAGTATTGACTGAAGCCGGTTATGCTCCAGAATTAGCATACTTTGAAGTTCTTCATGAAATGAAATTGATTGTGGACTTGATCTACGAAGGTGGCTTCAAGAAAATGCGTCAATCAATCTCTAACACTGCTGAATACGGTGACTATGTATCAGGCCCACGTGTAATCACTGAACAAGTGAAAGAAAATATGAAAGCTGTTCTTGCTGACATTCAAAATGGTAACTTCGCTAACGACTTTGTTAACGACTACAAAGCTGGACGTCCAAAATTAACTGCTTACCGCGAACAAGCTGCTAACCTTGAAATTGAAAAAGTTGGTGCTGAATTGCGTAAAGCAATGCCGTTCGTTGGTCAAAATGACGATGACGCCTTCAAAATCTACAACTAATTGTCTGTAGAAGACTAAGCAAGTTGGGACACCCTGGCTTGCTTTTTTCATCAAATCACAGCAACAGAGGTATGAAATGATAACAGCAAAAGATGTGGCTAAGGCCCATAAAATATTAAGTGGAGTCGTTGTCAATACGCCCCTTGAATACGACCACTATTTATCTGAAAAATATGGGGCAAAGATTTATTTGAAAAAAGAAAATGCCCAACGCGTTCGTTCTTTCAAGATTCGTGGCGCCTACTTTGCGATCTCTCAATTATCAAAAGAAGAGCGGGAACGTGGGGTAGTGTGTGCATCTGCGGGAAACCATGCGCAAGGGGTTGCTTACACATGTAATGAGATGAAAATTCCAGCGACTATTTTTATGCCCATTACGACACCGCAACAAAAGATTGGACAAGTCCGCTTCTTTGGTGGGGATTATGTAACAATCAAGTTGGTCGGAGATACTTTTGACGCTTCAGCGAAGGCAGCACAAGAATTTACACTTGCAGAAAAAAGGACCTTTATTGACCCATTTGATAATCCATTCGTACAGGCTGGTCAAGGGACGGTTGCCTACGAAATCCTTGAGGATGCTCGGAAAGAGTCGATTGCCTTTGATGCTGTCCTTGTTCCTGTCGGTGGAGGAGGCCTCATTTCAGGTGTTTCTGCCTACATCAAAGAAACGGATCCTCGGATTGAGGTCATTGGGGTAGAGGCCGAGGGAGCACGCTCCATGAAGGCGGCCTTTGAAGCAGGAGGCCCCGTCAAATTACCAGAAATTGATAAGTTTGCAGACGGAATTGCCGTACAAAAGGTGGGACAATTGACCTATGAAGTAACCCGCCAGCATGTGGAAACCCTGGTTGGGGTCGATGAAGGTTTGATTTCAGAGACTTTGATTGATCTTTATTCTAAGCAAGGGATCGTAGCCGAACCAGCGGGAGCTGCCAGTGTAGCATCCCTTGAAATCTTGCGCGAATACATCAAGGGTAAAACGATCTGTTGTATTATCTCAGGTGGGAATAATGACATCAACCGTATGCCTGAGATGGAAGAACGTGCCTTGATCTACGATGGAGTAAAACACTACTTTATCATCAATTTCCCACAACGTCCAGGTGCCCTTCGCGAATTTGTAAATGATATCTTAGGGCCAAATGATGATATCACGCGTTTTGAATACATTAAACGCGCCAGCAAGGGGACAGGTCCTGTCTTGATTGGGGTTACTTTGGCTAATAAACATGACTATGCAGGCTTGGTCAACCGTATTGAGCGTTTTGATCCGTCTTTCATTAATTTGAACGGAAATGAAACTCTCTATAATATGCTAGTCTGAATATCATACAGAAACAAACGACTATTTAAGCAATATATTTTGATGGAATATATTGCTTTTTTATGAAGACTTGTGATATGATATGCGTAAATTAAAAGGAGGAACTTTTTATGCCAGGATTTATTATCTTTGTTTTATTCTTGCTACTAGTTGCAGGAGTCATTGTGATCAGCTCACTATATGTGGTGAAACAACAATCCGTTGCCATCATCGAGCGTTTCGGACGTTATAAAAAAATTAGTGATAGTGGCATTCATATGCGAGCGCCTTTTGGCATCGATAAAATTGCCGCACGAGTTCAATTGCGCGTCTTGCAGAGTGAGATCGTGGTTGAAACAAAAACTCAGGATAACGTATTTGTCACCATGAATGTGGCGACGCAATACCGAGTGAACGAAAGCAACGTAAAGGATGCCTACTACAAACTCATGCGCCCAGAATCACAGATTAAATCATACATTGAAGATGCTCTTCGTTCTTCTGTGCCTAAGCTGACCTTGGATGAATTGTTTGAGAAAAAAGATGAAATCGCCCTTGAAGTTCAAAAACAAGTGGCAGAAGAAATGTCAACTTATGGATATATTATTGTTAAAACCTTGATCACCAAAGTTGAGCCAGATGCCGAAGTGAAACAATCCATGAATGAGATCAATGCAGCGCAAAGAAAACGCGTGGCAGCTCAGGAATTGGCAGAAGCAGACAAAATCAAGATCGTTACTGCTGCCGAAGCTGAGGCGGAAAAAGACCGTTTGCACGGGGTTGGTATTGCTGAGCAACGGAAGGCTATTGTCGATGGATTGGCAGACTCTATTAAAGAGTTAAAAGGTGCGAATGTAGACTTGACTGAAGAACAAATCATGTCTATTCTCTTAACCAACCAGTACTTAGATACCTTAAATAATTTTGCAGATAAAGAAGGAAATAATACGATTTTCCTACCAGCAAACCCAGATGGCGTCGAAAACATTCGTACACAAATATTATCAGCCTTGAAAGCAAAGTAAACTTTTTTTCATTTTTTAAAAAAGGTTCGTATTTTCAGCGATTTTAGTTGACAAAATGTGCAAAAAAATTTATATTAGTATTGGAAATAATAATATAGGAGAAAGATCATGGCTAAATCGAACTTTGAAAAAGTAGAATCAGTTGTTGGATGGGTGCGTGATAAGAAAATTACAGGTTATCGTATCAGCAAAGAAACAAACGCCCGTGAAATGTCTATCATTGCCTTGGCTCAAGGACGTGCAAAAGTGAAGAACATCTCGTTTGAAACTGCACTTGGATTGATTGATTTTTATGACAAAAATCATCAAAAATTCGAAGATTAATTTGTTATTCCAATTGAAAACCAGAGAGTGTGCTCTCTGGTTTTTTTCTATGCACAAAAGAAGAGGATGCACAAAAAAACAGCTTGCTTCCATACTGGTAAGCAAACTGTTTCAAGAGATTAATGCAAGAAGCGTTGAAGGAATTCCTTGGTCCGTTCTTCTTTGGGATTGCTAAAGATTTCTTTTGGATCTCCTTGCTCAGCGATGACACCCTTGTCCATGAAGATGACCCGGCTAGAGACATCGCGGGCAAATTCCATTTCGTGGGTTACGACAATCATGGTGAGTCCTTCTTTTGCAAGGTCCTGCATGATTTTCAAGACTTCCCCAACCATTTCTGGGTCTAGGGCAGAAGTCGGTTCATCGAAGAGAATGGCATCAGGATCCATAGAGAGGGCGCGTGCGATAGCGACCCGTTGCTTTTGACCACCTGAAAGTTGTTTCGGACGGGCAGCCCAATATTGAGATCCCATACCGACTTTTTCAAGGTTTTCTTTGGCAACTTTCTCTGCAGTTTCACGATCGCGCTTGAGGACGGTCGTTTGTGCAACGATGGTATTTTCCAAGACATTTAAATTTTCAAAGAGATTAAAGCTTTGGAAAACCATTCCCAATTTCTCGCGGTAGTGGGTAAGATCATACTCAGGATCAAGAACATTTTGTCCGCGATAGAGAATCTCTCCAGCTGTAGGAGTCTCTAGAAGATTGATGGAGCGAAGGAAGGTTGATTTTCCGCTACCAGAGCTCCCGATGATGGAGATCACCTCTCCTTTTTCAACCGTAAGGGAAATATCTTTCAAAACCTCATTTTGACCATAAGATTTTTTTAAATGTTGGATTTCAAGAATTTTTTCTGCCATTATTTCACCTCCTTGACTTGCATTTGATTTGCACCTGTAGTGTAAGTATCAGAATCTAAGCGACGTTCGATATAGCGAAGAATTCGTGTGATGGTAAAGGTGAGAACGAAGTAAATCACAGCGATGATCGTAAAGGTTGGGAAGTATTGGTAGTTTTGAGTTGCGACCGTATTTCCTGTAAAGTACAGTTCAACTACAGAGATAACATTCAAAACAGATGTATCCTTGATGTTAATAACAAATTCATTCCCTGTTGCTGGCAAGATATTGCGAACAACCTGTGGAAGGACGACCTTGCGCATGGTTTGTCCATGGGTCATTCCTAGAGCAGTCGCTGCTTCAAACTGACCTGGATCCACTGCTAAGATCCCACCACGAACAATCTCACTCATATAAGCTCCGGTATTGATTGATACGATAAAGATGGCGGCCCAGGTACGATCCAAGGAAATGTTGAAGGCTTGGGCGGAACCGTAGAAAATGACCATGGATTGAACGATCATCGGAGTTCCACGGAAGATTTCAATGTAGACATTGAGGAACCAACCAAAGGCAGTTTGGCATCCAGCAAGGAATTTATTTTTAGCCTTCGGAGCTGTCCGGAAGACACCGATTAACAAACCGATAATCAACCCAGCGATAGTTCCAGTCATAGAGATTAAGAGGGTCATTCCAGTTCCCCGTAAGAACTGTGGGCCATTATCCTTTAAAATCTTCATCATTTGGCTAAAGAATGTCTGCTTATCATCACTAGCATCACTGGAAGCTGGTTGCTTCTTAATCATATCATCCATGAGTTTGACTTGGTCTTCAGACGAAATCTTAGCTAGTGCGGCATTGACCTGGTCAATTCTAGTGTCACCCTTCTTCATCCCGATAGCGATAGTCGCATCTTCTTCCCCAACTTCAAATCCTTTTTTGAATTGAATCATCTTAAATTTAGAATTAGCGGACTCGGCGGTTAGGGCTTCGGGACGTTCAGAAACATAGGCATCAATAACACCCGATTCTAAAGCTTGACGCATCTGGGCAAAATCACCCATTGCAGTTTCTTGTTTCGCACCCTTGAGTTGGGAAATGAGAGAATAGAGGTAGACCCCTTGTTGAGAGGTGACCTTTGCATCCTTAAAGTCATCTAGACTAGTGGCGTTTGCATAGTTTCCATCTTTACGAACGAGCATGACCGGTTCACTGGTATAGTAGCTCTTGGAGAAGGCGACCTCTTTTTTACGTTCAGCGGTTGGACTCATCCCAGCGATAATCATATCGATTTTACCAGAAGTGAGGGCTGGAATTAAACCGTTCCAAGATGTTTTTACGATCAGAGGTTTTTTACCTAACTCCTCAGCAACTTTTTTGGCGATTTGCACATCGTAACCATTGGCATATTGGTTGGTGCCATCAATCTTTACGGCTCCATTTGAATCATCTTCTTGAGTCCAGTTGAAAGGAGCATACGCAGCCTCCATTCCAATTCGTAAATAGTCATCTGCATGAGCAATCTGTGTGATGCCTAGGCAAATGAAAAGCCCTGTTAAGAGCGCGAATAATGTTTTTTTCATTTTTTCTCCTCTTCCTTATTTTAACTCTTCCTATTGTACAGTAAAATGGGTTGCATTTCAAACATGGTCCTCTTTTTATTTAAAAAATGCTATAATAATACAAAGGAGCGTGATCAAATGAAAAAGTATTTGTATGTTTTTTTCACCTTTCTGGCCTGCCTTTTTGTCAGTCAGAATGTCCATGCATCTAGTCCATCTTATGATGTACTTTACTATGGTGGAACCTTGACCTTGGACACCTGGGATGATGCCACCTATGAGGAGGAGTTGGTCTATTACTTCAAAGATTCTTATAGAGGGCAGTATGTTAGCCTAGGAACTGCGGGGAACATGCCACAGGGCTTTGCAATTGAGATACCGCCAAAGGTTGAGGTGGAAGGTCGTGATCTTCAAAGAGAACCCGAGATTACGAATCTAGGTGATGGCTACCGAGTGAAAATTTATAACAGTGGTGTGGCGACAGATACAGTCAAAATTAAAGTCACATGGAAATTAAAAAATCTTCTTTATTCACACAAGGATATCTTGCAGTTGAACTGGAAACCAATTACGGATGGCGATCAGAAGGTGGACGAAGTTCAATTTCGTGTCATTCCTAAGTTTGCACCAGCCAATGCCCGGTCGGAACTGTATATCCATACAGCCTTTATGGGACCGGATGTGACTGTAAAGAAAGAAGATGGAATCTATTCTGCCACTTTCTATAACTTAGGCAAAGGAAAGGCTGTGGAGTTGTATGGTTACTGGTTGAAGTCAGACCTAACTACCTTGTATGATTCTGGTCGAAATACAGGATTGACCAAATTGGATGAATTTCACAAGAACCAAGCTAAAATTGAACAGGAAAAATACTGGACACGCATGTTTTGGAACTGGATCTTGCCAGCCTTAATTATTGCACTCTGGCTTCTTTCTCTCGTGGGTCGCAATCGGTTCAAAAAAATGATTTGGCCTGGTGTGACCTATCCGACCGATACTCGTCTTTATGAAATTCCACAGGACATTGCACCCCTGATTATGAGTTCGGTTGTTTATTCAGCTGAATTAGACGAGGCTTCCCCAACCAATAAAGAGAAGGCGACTCCGCCGGTATTTACATTTGAAAAAATGCTTCAAGCTACTTTGCTGGATCTGATGGATCGTGGAGTGATTGTTTACGAGCAACAAGGAAATGAAGTAATTTTGACCAGGAAGTCTCATGGACATGTGGATGATTTTGAACGCTCCTTTATGAATATGGCTTTTGGGGATCAAGTTTCCTGTCCTGTTAACCGTCTCTTTGAGAATTATGAATTCAGTGATGATCTATACAAACATGCCAAAAAAGCAGATCAAGATGCGATTCGTTCACTAGGAAGTAAGGCTCAGGCTCGTTTCGATACGGCTGTGAACCAAGTGGCCCGAGATGTTCATCGCAAGGTGGAAGATCTCCATTTGCCAAGCTACTATCGCCCTTTAGAAGCAAAAGAAGAAGCGCAAGCTAGACGAAGTCTCTTCTTTGGTTGGGCTGCTTGGTTTATCGCCCTTGGAGCAGAAATCTTTGCCATCTTTGGGATGGGTTGGTTCTCTGTTCCTTGTTTGATAGGGATCCTCATACTTTGGTTTATGCCAGTGCGCTTCAATGGTGTCTTTAAAGCCTGCCTACGAGATGGTGTTGTCAATCTTGCGGGTGCTGAGCAACGCTATTACTGGGATAGTTTTGGTCGGATGTTGAAAGAAATTGCCCACCTCAACGATGCAGAGTTGCAGTCTCTGGTCCTATGGAATCGCTTATTGGTCTATGCGGCCTTGTATGGTGTAGCCGATCAGGTCACAAAGGTTATGAAACTTCGGAATATTCATCTAGAAAATCAAGCCTTAAACGCCTTCGTTTATACTCCGTTCTATCATGATGTGACCCACTCAAGTCATGCCATGTCTACTTATGGATCGACAGCATCGACAGCTAGTCATTTCACGGTTTCTTCTGGTAGTGGAGGAGGCTTCTCTGGCGGAGGAGGCGGAGGAGGCTTTGGTGCCTTCTAAGTAGCACTAAGAATGGTCTTGGTCGCTCTTTCCTTTCTAGTACGGAGGGCCTGGTCCAGTCCATAGAATTATGATATAATAGATCAAATGTAAGTTTAGGAGAAAAAGATGTTTCTGATCGAATTAATCAAGGCGGTTCTTTTTGGGATTGTCGAAGGGATTACAGAATGGTTGCCAATCTCAAGTACTGGTCACTTGATTCTGCTACAGGATTTTGTGCAATTTAAAAATCAAGATCCGGCCTTTATGGAGATGTTCAATGTCGTGATCCAATTGGGTGCGATCCTTGCGGTTGTGGTGATTTATTTCGATAAATTGTATCCCTTCAAACCTGGTAAATCTCCACTCGAAGTACGGCGGACCTGGCAATTATGGGCAAAAGTTGCGGTTGCAACGCTCCCGCTTGTCTTTGTTTTTAAATTAGATGATTGGTTTGAGGCGCATTTCCACAATTCGATTTCCGTTGCGATTATGTTGATCACATACGGGATTGCCTTTATCTATCTAGAAAGACGGGAACAAGTTGAGCCGGCAGTGACGGAATTGCGTAAACTTCCTTATCGAACAGCTCTTTATATCGGACTCTTCCAAGTCTTATCGCTATTTCCAGGAACAAGCCGTTCAGGTGCTACGATTGTAGGTGGCTTGATCAATGGTGTTAGCCGTCCAGTCGTGACAGAATTCACCTTTTATCTAGGAATTCCAGCTATGTTTGGAGCAAGTCTCTTAAAAGTTGGGAAATTCGTTCTAGGAGGGCATTCGCTTGCACTGGGACAACTCTTTATTCTACTGGTAGCGATGGGAGTAGCCTTTGTGGTTAGTATGTATGCTATCCGCTTCTTGACAGATTATGTGAAAAATCATGATTTCACCGTCTTTGGGAAATACCGGATTGTTCTTGGTTCTATCTTGTTATTGTATGGACTCCTCCGTGTCATTTTCTAATAGAACGGTTGAACTCGATCAAATTGTTTTTTGAGGTTGGAGACTTTTGTCCCAACCTCTTTTCTATGCATCCTTTTTTTGAATTCTATCCAATTTTTTAGTATAATAGTAAGACTAGAAGTATGAGGTTATGCTATGAAGATGAAGCAAATTAGTGATTCAACTATTAAAATCACAATCCAACTAGAAGACTTAGAAGAACGTGGGATGGAAATTGCTGATTTTCTTGTCCCGCAAGAAAAAACAGAAGAATTTTTCTACGCCATTTTGGATGAGCTCGAAATGCCAGAAAGCTTCCTGGATAGCGGGATGCTGAGTTTTCGTGTGACACCAAAACCAGATAAATTGGATGTTTTTGTTACCAAATCAAAAATTGACCAACAATTGGATTTTGAGGATTTGTCAGATCTTCCTGATATGGAAGAGTTGTCGCGCATGACGCCAGATGAATTTATCAAAACCTTGGAAAAAACAATCTCTGATAAGACAAAAGGGGATGCAGAAGCTATTCACCATTTGGAACAAGAAGAGTTACGTGACAATCAAGAACAAGATCCGACACCTGAAGCGCCAGTAAGTCAGTATATTTATTACATTTTGCGTTTTTCAAATATCCAGCAAGCAGTTGCCTTTTCAAAAACGGTAAGCTTTCCAGTGGATACCTCTGAATTATACAAAATGGGATCCGATTATTATTTAACTGTCTTGATCGATACAGAGGATCAACCAAATCAATATCCAACCTGGTTACTTGCCATCATTCGGGAGTATGCGGATGATTCAGAAGTGACACGGGCAGTTCTGCAGGAACATGGTCATTTATTAATGGTGTCTGGTGCGATTGAGAATTTGAAGAAAGTTGCTAGCTTATGATGTCCTTTTCCTTGCAATTTGTTCTGGTGCTGATTGGGACTTTTGTGATTGCCTTGGTATTGACGCCCTTGGTTCGCCTATTCTCCTTTAAGATTGATGCCGTAGATTATCCGAATGCGCGTCGGATCAATACCAAACCCATGCCAAGCGCGGGTGGACTGTCTATTGTGATCGCTTTTTCGATTGCGACTCTCGTCTTTATTCCTATGCTGACATCCACCGCCGCACCAATCAAAAGTTACCTCTCCTATACATTGCCGGTCGTAGGAGCGGGATGGATTATCGCTCTCACAGGCTTGATCGATGATGTAAAAGAGTTGTCTGCCAAGAAAAAGATGATCGGCATCCTGCTAGCGGCGAGTCTGGTCTGGTTTTTGACAGATTTTCGGCTGAATGATTTTAAGATTCCTTTCGGTGGTCCCTTACTTCATTTTGAACCATGGCTATCGTATCTTTTGACAGTGATTTGGATCGTTTCTATCACCAATGCGGTCAATCTGATTGATGGACTAGATGGATTGGTGAGTGGGGTCTCTATTATTTCTCTCGTGACAATGGGGATTGTGTCCTATTTCTTTCTGCCGGTGCCCAATCTCTTTTTGACCATGACGATCTTTGTCTTGGTTGCGTCCATCGCAGGTTTCTTTCCTTTTAACTACCATCCTGCTATTCTCTATTTGGGAGACACGGGTGCCTTGTTTATCGGATTCATGATTTCTGTCTTGTCCTTGCAAGGTTTGAAAAATTCAACGGCAGTTGCTGTCGTTACTCCTATGATCATTTTGGGAGTACCGATTACAGATACCTTTTTAGCCATTATCCGTCGGACCCTGTCTGGTCAAAAATTTTATAAACCTGATCGCAATCACTTACACCACCGCCTACTCTCCCTAGGCTTAACGCATCGGGGAACTGTTCTTGTGATCTATGGGATTTCGATGATCTTCTCCTTGATTTCTCTCTTACTCAACATCTCGAGTCGCATTGGTGGCGTCCTACTTGTGATCGGGCTCTTGTTTGGAGTAGAGCTGTTAGCAGAATTGATCGGGGTTCTGGGGCCACATCATAGTCCTTTGTTAAATGTTCTGCGCTATATAGGGAATTCTTCCTACCGGGAGGAAGTTCGTCAAAAACGAAAAGAAAAAACTAAATAAGAATAGTTCTAATCAAAAGAAAAGCCATTTAGGCTTTTTTTTGATATACTTGAAAGGTAAAAAAATACTTTGTGATGAAGGGATCTTTGCTTTGAGAAACCTTCCAGACTTCAGAGTAAAAAGAAAGGGAATGCAATGTCGACATTAGAAATTAAAGACCTTCACGTTGAAATTGAAGGCAAAGAAATTTTAAAAGGTGTAAACCTGACCCTAAAAACTGGTGAGATCGCAGCCATCATGGGACCAAACGGAACAGGGAAATCTACTCTGTCAGCTGCCATTATGGGAAACCCAAATTATGAAGTAACCAAAGGGGAGATTCTGTTTGATGGTGTCAACATCTTGGAATTGGAAGTAGACGAACGTGCACGGATGGGCTTGTTCCTTGCCATGCAATACCCTTCAGAAATCCCAGGAATTACGAATGCAGAATTTTTACGTGCAGCCATGAATGCTGGTAAAGAAGAGGACGAGAAGGTCTCTATTCGTGATTTTATCAAAAAATTGGATGAAAAGATGGAACTGCTCAACATGAAAGAAGAAATGGCAGAACGCTATTTGAACGAAGGGTTCTCAGGTGGTGAGAAAAAACGCAATGAAATCCTTCAATTGTTGATGTTGGAACCAACATTTGCCCTTTTGGATGAAATTGACTCTGGTTTGGATATCGATGCTCTTAAGGTCGTATCTAAAGGGGTTAATGCAATGCGGGGTGAAGGTTTTGGAGCTATGATCATCACCCACTACCAACGTTTGTTGAACTATATTACTCCTGACGTCGTTCATGTGATGATGGAAGGCCGTGTCGTGCTTTCAGGTGGGCCAGAATTGGCTGCACGCTTGGAACGTGAAGGCTATGCCCAACTTGCAGAAGAACTCGGTTACGACTATAAAGAAGAACTATAACCTGATGACAAGTGATCTAATGTTGTCATAAAATCAAACAGATAGTATCTTTATTAGGAGAAAAAAATGAGTATTGAAAATATTACCCTCTTTTCGGAACTGCATGCTGAGCCAAGCTGGCTGCAAGATTTACGAAAAAAAGCTTTTGACAAGATCGATCAGTTGGAATTGCCAGCCATTGAACGCGTCAAATTTCACCGCTGGAATCTTGGGGATTGGACGATCACAGAAAGCGAGGCTTCTGCTAATGTTCCCGATTTTTCAGCCCTCGATTCAAACTTAAAATTAGTCCAAGTTGGAACCCAAACTGTATTTGAACAGGTGCCACAAGCCTTGGCAGACCAAGGAGTTCTATTCACAGATTTCCATACTGCCCTAGAAGAAATTCCGCAGGTGGTGGAAGACTACTTCATGTCTTCAGTTAAATACGATGATGATAAACTAGCAGCTTACCACACGGCTTATTTTAATAGTGGGGCTGTCCTTTATATTCCAGACAATGTCGAAATTTCAGAACCAATCGAAGGTATTTTCTACCAGGATAGCGACAGTGATGTACCTTTTAATAAGCACATTTTGATTATCGCAGGCAAAAACAGCAAGTTCAGCTATTTGGAACGCCTAGAATCAAAAGGTAATGGCTCAGCAACAGCAACTGCTAATGTGACGGTTGAGGTGATCGCCCGCTCAGGTGCCCAAGTGAAATTTGCGGCGATAGACCGCCTGGGTGAAAATGTCACAGCCTACATCAGTCGACGTGGAAAACTAGGTCAGGATGCCAGCATTGATTGGGCCATCGGTGTGATGAACGAAGGTAACGTGGTTGCAGACTTTGACAGTGACTTACTTGGAAACGGAAGTCATGCAGATTTGAAAGTCGTTGCTTTATCAAGCGGTCGTCAGGTACAAGGAATTGACACCCGCGTGACAAACTTTGGTTGCAACTCGATCGGAAATATCTTGCAACATGGGGTTATTCTTGAAAAAGGGACCTTGACCTTCAACGGAATCGGTCATATTATCAAGGGGGCCAAAGGAGCAGATGCTCAGCAAGAAAGCCGTGTCTTGATGTTATCGGATCAAGCGCGTTCAGATGCCAACCCAATTCTCTTGATTGATGAAAATGACGTCACAGCAGGCCATGCTGCGTCGATCGGTCAAGTGGACCCAGAAGATATGTATTACCTCATGAGTCGTGGTCTGGATCAACACACAGCAGAACGCTTAGTGGTGCGTGGTTTCTTGGGATCTGTTATTGTTGAAATCCCAGTTAAAGAAGTACGTGATGAAATGATTGCCACCATCGAAGAAAAGTTATCTCAACGCTAAGGAGAAACAATGCTAGATAAAAATACGATTGCTCAAGATTTTCCCATTCTCGATCAACTAGTTCATGATGAGCCTTTGGTTTATCTAGATAATGCGGCAACGACGCAAAAACCTAAACGTGTTCTCGAAGCAGTCAATCACTATTATTTGCAAGATAACGCCAATGTTCACCGTGGAGTCCATACCTTGGCTGAACGAGCGACAGCAGCTTATGAGGTAGCGCGTGAGAAAGTCAGAAAATTTATCAATGCTTCATCAACCAAGGAAGTGCTCTTTACAAGAGGGACAACGACCGGACTTAACTGGGTAGCCCGCTACGCAGAAGAAGTCTTAAAAGAGGGGGATGAAGTCCTGATTTCCATCATGGAACATCACTCCAACATCATTCCTTGGCAGCAAGCCTGCAAGAAGACGGGAGCAAAACTGGTCTATGTCTATCTAAAAGATGGCTTACTGGATATGCAGGACTTAAAGAGCAAGCTTAGTGAGAAGACAAAATTTGTCTCCATCACCCATGCTTCGAATGTCTTAGGGGTGGTCAATCCGATCAAGGAAATTGCTCGATTAGCTCATGAAGTTGGAGCGATCATGGTCGTAGATGGGGCTCAATCAACCCCTCATATGGCCATTGATGTACAAGACTTAGATGCGGATTTCTTTGCTTTTTCTGGCCACAAGATGGCTGCACCAACAGGGATTGGTGTCCTCTATGGGAAGGAAGAAATCTTAGAGCAAATGTCTCCGATCGAGTTTGGGGGCGAGATGATTGACTTTGTTTACGAACAATCTGCATCTTGGAAGGAATTGCCTTGGAAATTTGAAGCTGGAACACCTAATATGGCGGGCGCAATTGGTCTTGGTGCAGCAATCGATTACTTAGAAGAGCTGGGTATGGACCAGGTAGAAGCGCATGAGCAAGAACTGATTGCCTATGTGTTTCCAAAATTACAGGCTATCGAAGGCTTGACCATCTATGGTTCCCAAGACTTAGCCCAACGTTCTGGTGTCATTTCCTTTAATCTAGGAGATCTCCATCCGCATGACTTAGCAACAGCATTAGATTATGAAGGGATTGCCGTTCGTGCAGGTCACCACTGTGCACAACCGCTCCTTCAATACCTACAAGTCCCAGCGACAACGAGAGCAAGTTTTTATATCTACAACACCAAAGCGGACTGTGATAAATTAATTGAGGCATTGATCAAAGCAAAGGAGTTTTTCAATGGCACTTTCTAAATTAGATTCGCTGTACATGGCGGTCGTAGCCGATCATTCAAAACACCCCCATCACCAAGGGCAGATTGAAGATGTTGATCAGATCCAACTCAACAATCCAACTTGTGGAGATGTGATCCAGTTAAGTGTGAAATTTGATGAGAATGACAGGGTGGAAGATATTGCCTTTGTTAATTCAGGTTGTACGATCTCAACAGCTTCAGCTAGTATGATGACAGATGCTGTAATGGGAAAAACAAAAGAGGAAGTTGAAGAATTGGCACAGGTCTTTTCAGAAATGGTCCAAGGCCAGTCAGATCCTCGCCAAGAGGAATTAGGAGACGCAGCCTTCTTATCAGGGGTCTCAAAATTCCCACAACGGATTAAATGTGCAACCCTCTCCTGGAATGCTCTCAAAAAAGCGATTGAACGTAGCAAATAGTTAAAAGAAGAAACAGAGAAAGAAAGGAAATTATGGCTGAAGAAAGAGTCGAACCGAAACCAATTGATCTCGGTGAATATAAATTTGGATTTCACGATGACGTTCAACCCATTCTCTCTACCGGGAAGGGATTGAATGAAGCGGTTATTCGTGAATTGTCTGCAGCAAAAAATGAACCAGAATGGATGCTCGAATTCCGTTTGAAATCTTTTGAAACCTTCAAAAAGATGCCCATGCAAACCTGGGGAGCCGATCTATCAGAAATTGACTTTGATGATTTGATCTATTATCAAAAACCTTCGGATAAACCTGCCCGTTCATGGGACGAAGTTCCAGAGAAAATCAAGGAAACCTTTGAGAGAATCGGGATTCCAGAAGCCGAACGTGCCTATCTAGCGGGGGCTTCTGCCCAGTATGAATCAGAAGTGGTTTATCACAATATGAAAGAAGAGTTTGAAAAGTTGGGGATTATCTTCACCGATACGGATTCTGCCCTAAAAGAATATCCAGACCTTTTCAAACAGTATTTTGCGAAGTTAGTACCACCAACGGATAACAAATTGGCTGCCCTCAACTCAGCAGTATGGTCTGGTGGAACCTTCATTTATGTACCAAAAGGCGTAAAAGTAGACGTCCCCCTTCAAACTTACTTCCGTATCAACAACGAAAATACAGGTCAGTTTGAGCGTACCTTGATTATCGTGGATGAGGGGGCGAGTGTCCACTATGTGGAAGGCTGTACAGCGCCGACCTACTCAAGCAATAGCCTCCATGCAGCGATTGTTGAGATCTTTGCCTTGGATGGTGCTTATATGCGTTACACGACCATCCAAAACTGGTCAGACAATGTCTACAACTTGGTCACCAAGCGGGCCAAAGCTCAAAAAGATGCCACAGTTGAGTGGATCGACGGAAACTTAGGTGCCAAGACAACCATGAAGTACCCATCTGTTTATCTAGATGGAGAAGGAGCGCGTGGGACCATGTTGTCCATTGCCTTTGCGAATGCAGGTCAACACCAAGATACAGGTGCCAAGATGATCCACAATGCCCCTCACACTAGCTCGTCTATCGTGTCCAAATCCATCGCGAAGGGTGGCGGAAAGGTAGACTACCGTGGACAAGTTACCTTTAACAAAAATTCCAAGAAATCAGTTTCTCATATTGAGTGCGATACCATTATTATGGATGATTTGTCAGCATCAGATACCATTCCATTTAATGAAATTCACAACTCACAAGTTGCTTTGGAGCACGAAGCTAAGGTTTCAAAAATCTCAGAAGAACAACTGTATTATTTGATGAGTCGTGGTTTGTCTGAATCAGAAGCGACAGAAATGATTGTCATGGGATTTGTAGAGCCCTTTACAAAAGAACTTCCAATGGAATACGCCGTTGAGTTAAACCGACTCATTAGCTACGAAATGGAAGGATCTGTAGGATAATTCGTTTTAATAGCAAAATAAAATCACAATGGATTTGACTCCATTGTGATTTTTTTGCTTATAATTTTTCGTTGACATATCGAACGAATTCATTCCACCAAACCTTTAAGAAAAAGCTTTTCTCAATGGTTCTTCCTGCTACCATATCGACTGTTGGTTCTTGATCTTCTAAGTAGCCACGTCCGATTTTATCTGGATCAGTGTAGTGTAATTTTCCAAGACTTGTGCCTGATTTGACAGGTGCTCGGAATGATTCTTGGTTACTCTTGAATTGAATTTTTGGTTCCGCTTGACTGCCTTGCTTTTCGACGATATAGAAGTCTTTTTTTGCAACAGCTAAAACAGTCTCGGATTTCCCATCCATGACAGTTGCCTTACTTTTTCCGTAAGGATCTCCTTTTTTGACGACAATGGAAGAAACAAAGGTTCGTACCACGTAGTTCATTAGAGAAGAAGTAGCCACAAAGCGGGCATAAGGATCACCGTCAACTGCCTCAACTCCTAGGACAACTGTGATCATATGAATGCCATTTTGCGTCGTCGATGCAGCAAAGGCGATACCACCTTTGGTAGAGTTGCTGACCCGAAGGCCGTCGACGCCTGAACGGTAATTCGGCATGCCTTCTAGCATCAGGTTGGGGTTTTCAATCTGCGTGTTTGAAAAAAGAGCAGTGGGCTTTGAAGTATATTTGGTCACTTCAGGAAAATCCTGGAGTAAGTGCTTGGCAATAACAGCAATATCATAAGCACTCAATTGATTTTCGTCTTCTTTCCCGTCAGGATCTCCGCTAATGGTTTGAGTATTTAATCCGGTAGCATTGATTAAATGAGGAGATTGAATGCCCCATTCAGTAAGTTTTTGCTTCATTTTTTCAACGAAGCTTTTCTCAGAGCCACCCACTTTCTCAGCTAAGGCCAAGGCAGCAGTGCTAGAATTTCCAACTAAAAGAGCAGTCAATAACTGTTCAACCGTATATTGGTTCGCTTCCATAGGAAGAGTGCCAGCACCTTCGATATAATTTAAGGCTAGAGCTTTCTCAGACAGTTTGATAGGATCTTTCAGAGAAAGTTTTTTTTCATGAATGGCTTCGAAAATCAGATAAGTAGTCAAGAGTGTAGATAGTCCCCCCACATCTCGCTTTTTCTCTGAATCCTTTTCATATAAGATTTTACCTGTATCAGCTTCAACAGCAATAGCACTTTGAGCAGGAAGTTCTAGCTCATCTGCTAGAACGACTTGATAAGGTAAACTGCATAACAGCAGGATGAAGGTTAAAAAAGAAAGAAAGAATTTTTTCACAGTTGTTTCCTCGTTGCTTAGTCCTCTCTATTGTATCATACAAATGATTAATGGAAAATCGTAAAATCATCAATTAGCCTAAAAAGTCAGTCATAGCAAGGTTTTTGAATAGTGATAAATCGAATATTCAGAAAATTTAGTTTACTTTTTTTTCTACTTGTGATATAATCTTAAACAAATCTAAAAAAACTATTGGAGAATTCCTATGAAAAAAGGTAAAGTATTCGCAGTTGCCGGAGTAACACTCCTTGCAGCTGGATTGTTGGCTGCATGTTCTAGTTCAAATACTAGCAAAGAAAGCTCAGGCGAAGACAAAAACTATGGTTATGTCTACACAGATGATCCTCAAACTTTGGACTACACTGTATCTTCTAAAGCTGCTACACATGATATCACTACAAACGTCGTAGATGGTTTGATGGCAAATGACAAGTATGGGAATCTCGTACCATCACTTGCGGAAGATTGGTCTGTTTCAAAAGACGGTTTGACTTATACCTACAAAATTCGTAAAGGGGTTAAGTGGTATGATGCAGATGGTGAAGAACATGGCGAAGTGACTGCTAAAGACTTCGTGACTGGTTTGAAACACGCTGCTGATAAAAAATCTGAAACTCTTCCACTAGTTCAAGGATCTATCAAAGGCTTGGATGATTATGTGCAAGGGAAAATCACAGACTTCAGCCAGGTTGGTGTCAAAGCTGTTGACGATTACACACTTGAGTATACATTGAATAAACCAGAAACTTTCTGGAATTCTAAAACTACAAACGGAATCTTGTTCCCAATTAGCACAGATTTCTTGAAGAGTAAAGGCGATGATTTTGGTCAACCAAACGATGTGAAATCAATCCTTGCAAATGGACCATTCCTTCTTAAATCTATTACTTCAAAATCATCTGTTGTATTTGAAAAGAACGACAATTACTGGGATAAGAAAAACGTTCACCTTAAAGAAGTGAAACTTACTTACTACGATGGATCAGACCAAGATTCATTGGCACGTGGCTTCTCTGATGGGGCTTATACAGTTGCTCGTTTGTTCCCTGCAAGTTCAAACTTTGCAACTATTTCGAAAAAATACAAAGACAATATCTACAACACACCAGCTGGTTCAGGTGTAGCGGTCCTTGGTTTCAACATCGACCGTCAATCATACAAACACACTGCTAAAAAATCAGATGCTGAAAAGGCTGCGACTAAGAAAGCAATCTTGAACAAAGATTTCCGTCAAGCAATTACCTTTGCGTTAGACCGTGAAAGCTATTCTGCACAGTTAAATAGTAAAGAATTTGCTAAACCAGCTATCCGTAATACCTACACAGCTCCAGCCTTTGTGCAAGTAAATGGAAAAGATTTTGGAGATGTAGTTGCAGATAAGTTGACTACTTATGGAGACCAATGGAAGGGTATCAACCTTGAAGATGGTCAAGACGGTCTTTACAATAAAGACAAAGCCAAAGCTCAACTTGAAAAAGCGAAAGCTGAACTTCAAAAAGATGGTGTTCAATTCCCGATTCATATTGATGTACCAGTAGCACAAAACTCAAAAGGATTTGTTGCTCGGATGCAATCTTTGAAACAAACAGTGGAAGACACTCTTGGTAAAGACAATGTTGTTCTTGATCTTCAAATGATGGACCAAGATGAAGTATTGAACATTACTTTGAATGTACCATCAGCAGCAGATGCTGATTGGGACCTTCAAGGATTGGTTGGATGGAACCCAGACTATGATGATCCATCAACTTACCTCGATACACTTCAACCATCTTCAGAAGACCAAACAAAAGTCTACCTTGGTTTTGCAGGTGGTGTAGATAATGCTTCAGCTAAAGCGGTTGGCTTAGATGAGTATGCAAAACTTCTTGCAGATGCTAATAGTGAATCACAAGATGTAGCAAAACGATATGAAAAATACGCAGCTGCTCAAGCGTGGTTGAGCGATAGTGCTTTGGTGGTTCCAACAATGTCAAGTACAGGTGCAGCAACTGTCATCTCTAAAGTGGTCCCATTCTCTGGCCCATCATCTCAAACAGGTAACAAAGGATCTTCATACTTCAAATATGTAGAAGTTCAAGATGAACCAGTTACTAAGAAACAATACGAACAAGCACGTGAAAAATGGCAAAAAGAAAAAGCTGAGTCAAACAAAAAAGCTCAACAAGATCTTGAAAAACACGTTAAATAATTTAATTATTGCTTTTCATTAGAACTTTCTCTTCTAGGGGAGAAAGTTCTTTTGGACATTAAAGGAATGAAATATGAAAAAATATGTTTTTATGCGTATTTTGCGTTCGTTAGTGTCGATCTTTCTCGTCACGACATTAACCTACATGATTATCTATACGCTAACACCGAGAAATCTCATCTTTAAGAATGACCCTAACTACAATAAAGTAGCGAAGACAAAAGATTCGAAGATCAACTACGAAAATACTGTCTACGATCGCATGGGTTATTTGGAATACATGGATTCAAAGAGCTTGCAACAAAAAGCAAGTAAAGAAGATTCTTCTGTAACAGTTGATGCGACTACTGCTAATGAAAAGATCTATAAGGAATACATTAAAAAATTAGGTCATGGTTGGCAGTTGAAACGTTTCCCAGAAAGCAAGTCTTTCTATGCGGTGCGTGAAATTCCGGTTTTTGAACGTGTCATTAGTTTCTATGCGAATTTGATTCAATTTGATCATCCAGGTTGGGTGAAAGATGCCTCAAATCCAAATCTCAAACGCTATATCCGTATTGAAAATGATCCATCTATTGGTTGGTCTGTTGTAGGTTCTGGTACGAAGCACAAATACCTCTTGTACTTTAATGGTCAATTCCCATATGTACACCAAAACTTTGTGACCTTAAACCTTGGAAATTCATATCCAACTTATTCAAATACCCCTGTTCTTCAAGTTATTACCCAAGGACAAGGAACGACTAAGAAGAGTGAAGTGAACTTCCCGACAGGTAAAAAGACATCTTCAATCGATATCTACTCACGTACCTACAAATCACCAAGTAAGGCAGACTCACAAGATATCAGTCGATTTGGTAAAGGGGACGCTTATACAGCAACGTTGAGCAACTATGAGAATCCATCCATGATTGCATCTTCTTCAATCATTGGTTTGATTGGTATTGCGATTGCTTACTTGATTGCGATCCCATTAGGATCTTACATGGCTCTGTTCAAGGACTCATGGTTTGATAGCATCTCAACAGCAACCTTGACATTTATGATGTCTCTTCCAACTATTGCCCTTGTTTACATTGTGCGTCTAGCAGGTTCATTCTTTGGACTTCCAGACTCATTCCCAGTACTTGGAGCACAGGATTGGCGTTCATATGTATTGCCTTCTCTGATTCTTGGCTTGTTGAGTGCTCCATTTATCGCAGTTTGGATTCGTCGTTACATGATCGATATCCACTCGCAAGATTTCGTCCGTTTTGCTCGTTCAAAAGGATTGTCAGAACGTGAGATCTCAAGAAAACACATCTTCAAAAATGCGATGGTTCCATTGGTATCTGGTATTCCAGGTTCTATTATTGGAGTTATCTCAGGTGCGACACTTACTGAAACGGTCTTCGCTTTCCCAGGTATGGGTAAAATGTTGATTGACTCTATTAAAGCATCAAACAACACCATGGTCATCGGACTTGTCTTCATCTTCACATCACTTGGTATCTTTGCTGCCATGTTAGGTGATATCTTGATGACCGTGCTTGATCCACGGATTAAATTAACGAATACGAAAGGAGGCAAATAATGGCTACAATCGATAAAAATAAATTTCAGTTTGTAAAACGCGATGACTTTGCCTCTGAAGTAATCGATGCTCCAGCATATTCTTACTGGAAATCTGTATTCAGACAATTCTTGAAAAAAAGAACTACCATCATTATGCTTGCTATTTTAATTGGGATTCTCTTGATGAGTTTTGTCTACCCGATGTTTTCAAATTTTGATTACAACGACGTAAGTAAGGTAAATGACTTTTCAGCACGTTTGAATCCACCAAGTGCCAAAGCTTTCTTTGGTACAGATAATAACGGTAAATCCCTCTTTGATGGAGTTTGGTTTGGTGCTCGAAATTCTATTATCATTTCCTTCATCGCCACTGTTATTAACGTGGTAGTCGGAGTCATCGTTGGTGGAATTTGGGGGATCTCAAAATCTATCGACCGTATCATGATGGAAGTTTATAACGTTATTTCAAACATTCCATTTATGTTGATCGTTATCGTCTTGACTTACTCAATGGGATCTGGTTTCTGGAACTTGATTCTTGCCATGTCCTTAACAGGATGGATCGGAATTGCTTATACCATTCGTGTCCAAATCATGCGTTACCGTGATTTGGAGTACAACCTTGCCAGCCGAACATTAGGAACACCAACTTTGAAAATTGTTACGAAAAATATTTTGCCTCAATTGGTATCTGTTATCGTGACACAAACATCACAGTTGCTTCCAAGCTTTATTTCTTACGAAGCTTTCCTTTCCTTCTTCGGACTTGGTCTTCCAATTACAGTTCCAAGTTTGGGACGATTGATTTCTGACTATTCTCAAAACGTAACTACAAATGCCTACCTATTCTGGATTCCGCTTACTGTTTTGATTTTAGTATCCTTGTCATTCTTTATCGTCGGACAAAACTTGGCCGATGCCAGCGACCCACGTACACATAGATAAGAGGAGTAGATATGACATCAAATAACAATATTATTTTATCTGCTCAAGATATCGTAGTGGAATTTGACGTGCGCGATCGCGTACTGACAGCTATTCGTGGCGTATCGCTTGAGCTAGTGGAAGGTGAAGTTCTTGCCTTGGTTGGTGAGTCAGGTTCAGGGAAATCAGTTTTGACAAAAACATTCACTGGAATGTTAGAAGATAACGGCCGTATTGCCCAAGGTTCGATTAAATACCGTGGTCAAGAATTGACAGATTTGAAATCGAATAAAGATTGGGAAAATATTCGTGGATCAAAGATCGCTACAATTTTCCAAGACCCAATGACAAGTTTGGACCCAATCAACACAATTGGTTCACAAATTACAGAAGTCATTATCAAACACCAAGGGAAAACAGCTAAAGAAGCCAAAGAAATGGCTTTGGACTATATGGAGAAAGTTGGAATTCCAGATGCTGAACGTCGTTTTGATGAGTATCCATTCCAATATTCAGGTGGGATGCGTCAACGGATCGTTATTGCCATCGCCTTGGCCTGTCGTCCAGATATCTTAATCTGTGACGAACCAACAACAGCCCTTGACGTAACCATTCAAGCGCAAATCATTGATTTGTTGAAATCCCTTCAAAAAGAATACCAATTTACAGTTATCTTCATCACCCACGACTTAGGTGTGGTTGCAAGTATTGCAGATAAAGTAGCCGTTATGTATGCTGGCGAAATTGTTGAGTTTGGGAAAGTAGAAGAAATTTTCTACGATCCAAAACATCCATATACATGGAGCTTGCTTTCAAGCTTGCCTCAATTGTCAACCTCAGATGGTGATCTTTACTCTATTCCAGGGACTCCGCCATCATTGTATGCTCCAATCAAAGGAGATGCCTTCGCACTTCGTTCAGACTATGCAATGCAGATTGATTTTGAAGAAGAGGCACCTGCTTTCAAAGTAACCGATACTCACTGGGCTAAGACATGGTTGCTCCATCCAGATGCACCAACAGTTCATAAACCAGAAGTAATCGAAAACCTTCACGAAAAGATTGGCTCAAAAATGGGCTTCACTCACATGACAGAATAGGAGGAAGGAAATGACTGAAAAATTAGTTGAAATTAAAGATTTAGAAATTTCCTTCGGTGAAGGAAGTAAAAAATTCGTTGCTGTAAAGAATGCCAATTTCTTCATTAATAAGGGAGAAACTTTCTCTCTTGTTGGTGAATCAGGAAGTGGGAAGACGACAATTGGCCGTGCGATCATCGGTTTGAATGATACAAGTGCTGGAGAAATTATTTATGATGGGCGCAAGATCAACGGAAAAAACTCTCATAGTGAAAAATCAGAGTTGATCCGTAAAATTCAAATGATCTTCCAAGACCCAGCAGCAAGTTTGAATGAACGTGCAACAGTTGATTATATCATCTCTGAAGGTTTGATCAACCACCATTTGTTTAACAGTGAAGAAGAACGTCAGGAAAAAGTGAAAAATATTATGCATGAGGTTGGACTTCTAGCAGAACATTTGACACGTTACCCTCACGAATTCTCAGGTGGTCAACGTCAACGGATCGGTATTGCCCGTGCACTTGTCATGGAACCAGAATTTGTCATTGCGGATGAACCAATCTCAGCCCTTGACGTTTCAGTACGTGCGCAAGTTTTGAACCTTTTGAAAAAATTCCAAAGAGAATTAGGCTTGACCTATCTCTTTATCGCCCATGACTTGTCAGTTGTGCGCTTCATTTCTGACCGTATTGCAGTTATCTATAAAGGGATTATTGTAGAAGTAGCAGAAACTGAAGAGCTATTTAATCACCCAATCCATCCGTACA
Source organism: Streptococcus sp. 27098_8_186 (assembly GCF_041432055.1). NCBI lineage: Bacteria > Bacillati > Bacillota > Bacilli > Lactobacillales > Streptococcaceae > Streptococcus > Streptococcus sp. 27098_8_186. The sequence continues at coordinate 294 of NZ_JAPVYV010000013.1, read as the reverse complement.
CGCAATCGCTTCTTTCAGCGGTCCCAATTCCAGATCCAATTCTAGAACGTAAAAAAGTTCTAAAAATCTATGATCCAGAACAACATGATTACTCTGAAGATAAACCACAAATGGTTGAAATTAAACCAGGTCATTATGTATGGGCTAACAAAGCTGAAGAAAACAAATACAGACAAGAATATAAATAGAGAGGATTCCCTCTCTATTTTCTTTATTCAAAAAACTTTCAAGAAAGTAAAAATTTTTGAAAAAAAGTGTTGACAGTAGGGGAAGGTCATGATATACTAATATAGT
>NZ_JAPVYV010000012.1:0-49328 GCF_041432055.1 Streptococcus sp. 27098_8_186 | reverse complement strand
CTCAATGAAATAGATGCTTCTTCCGACTCTGAGGTGCTCACGGATTGGGATTCTGAAACCGACTCACTCAAAGATGTAGAAGCCTCTTCCGACTCTGAGGTGCTCACGGATTGGGATTCTGAAACGGACTCTGAGGCGGACTCACTGAGTGAAGTCGATGCTTCTTCTGATTCTGAGGCGCTCATAGATTGGGAGTCAGATACTGAAACCGACTCACTCAAAGATGTAGAAGCTTCTTCAGACTCTGATGTGCTCACTGATTGGGTTTCTGACACAGACTCTGAGGCGGACTCACTGAGTGAAATAGATGCTTCTTCCGACTCTGATGCGCTCATAGATTGGGAGTCAGATACTGAAATCGTCCCAAGAACTACGCTATCTGCTTCAGCAAGAGCATCTTTGCCGAGTTCAGATGTTGTTGCCGTTTTAGCATCTGCTTCATCAGCTTGTGCTGCTGTCGTCACTACTGCACCCCCAAGAATAGCACCAGTTGCTAAGATCCCCTTCAACAAAGTCCGACTTGGAGTTGCTGTCGTTTCCTCAGAGACTTCTGCTACAACCAGTTCTTCAACCTGACCACGGACAACTTTAAAGAGGCCCAAATTGGAAGTTGCTGCACGAAGCCAGTTTTTTCCAGATTTGATTAATTTAAATCGAGTCACACGATCGGTTTCACGAAATGACCCATTAGAACGTTTAAAAAACATTTGTTCTCCTTATTATTCAGTTTAACATTAACATTATACATCATTATACCCTAGTTTTAAAATAATTTAATTTTAAAAATTCGAATTTATTAGTCAATTAGTTTTCATCTTTGATATGATTTATATTGATATTCTTATACTTGATGATTTTTCCATTAAAAAGATAAAATGGAACACCTGCTTGAACCACACTGTAAAAGTTAATTAATATGTCTCATGTAACTGCATGATTAGATCTTTCTTTTGTATTTTGAAAACAGAAATATTTTATGACTATGAAAAGACAGTCTATTACCTTAACCACTTGCTAAAAGCCGTTATGGGCTTTATTGGCTATTACGACAAAAAACAAATTAAGGTCAAGCTAAAAGGACTTAGTCCTGTACAACACAGAACTAAATCCTTTCCTAAAATTATTTGTCTAACTGTTTGAGCCCAGTACATTATTATGGAATTTTCTGATAATTATCTGATTTTTTCCAACATACTTTCAATATGTTGGATGGATTTTTCGCGTCCAAGCAAGTAGATGGTATCTGGCAATTCAGGACCATGCATTTCACCTGAAACGGCAATACGGATTGGCATAAAGAGGTTCTTACCTTTGATACCAGTTTCTTTTTGAACCGCTTTGATTTGTGGGAAGATATTTTCAGCCACAAACTCATCGTCTGACATGGCTTCAAGTTTTGCCTTGAAGGCTTCAAGAACAGTTGGAACGGTTTCACCAGCCATGACTTCTCGCTCAGCTTCCGTCAATTCTGGGAAGTCTGAGAAGAAGAGGTCCGTCAATGGAACGATTTCATCCACTGACTTCATTTGTGGTTTGTAGAGTTCCACCAATTTCTCAGCCTTGTCTGTCAAACGTCCTGCTGCTTCGAGGAATGGTTTTGCCATTTCAAAAATGGTCTCAAGATCTGCATTCTTGATATACTCATTGCTCATCCAGTCCATTTTCTTTTGGTCGAAGGCTGCTGGAGACTTGCTGAGACGGTTTTCATCAAAGAGTTTAATCAGTTCTTCGCGAGAGAAGATTTCGTCTTCCCCACCAGGGTTCCAACCAAGAAGAGCGATAAAGTTAAAGACTGCTTCTGGAAGGTAGCCTTTCTTCCGGTAATCTTCAATAAATTGAAGGGTATTAGTGTCGCGTTTAGACAACTTCTTACCAGTTTCAGAGTTGATGATTAAGGTCATGTGACCAAACTCTGGCGCTTCCCAACCAAGAGCTTCATAGACCATGAGCTGTTTTGGGGTGTTAGCAATGTGGTCGTCTCCACGGATGACGTGAGAGATTTGCATATCGTGGTCATCAATTACAACGGCAAAGTTGTAAGTTGGGTAACCATCTTTCTTTTGGATGACCCAATCCCCACCGATATTACCACCTTCAAACTCGATATCGCCTTTGACCATATCATGCCATTTGTAAATACCAGACTCATTGACTGCCAAACGAACCGTTGGAATCACACCTGCTGCTTCACGTTCTGCGATATAAGCTGCTTTTTCTTCTTCGCTCATGCCGAGGTATTCGTTGATGTAGCGAGGTGTTTCACCAGCTGCTTCTTGACGTTCACGCTCTGCTGCCAACTCTTCTTCTGTAACATAAGATTTGTAGGCTTTTCCTTCGGCTAGCAATTGGTCAATGTATTTTTGATAGAGTTCCAAGCGCTCTGATTGGCGGTAGTTTTCATGCGTCTCTGGACTTTCGTCCCAGTCCATGCCCAACCAACGAAGGTTTTCAAGCTGTGAACGTTCTCCGTCTTCGACGTGACGCTTGCGGTCAGTATCTTCGATACGGATAATAAAAGTTCCACCATGGTGGCGTGCATACAAGTAGTTAAACAATGCTGTACGGGCATTTCCGATGTGTAGTAGTCCTGTTGGACTTGGTGCATAACGCACACGAATATCTTTTGCCATATTTCTCTCCTCTTATCTTGTTCGCTATTTCTAGCTCATTTTTCAATCGTTCCTATTATACCACAAAGAGAGCAGGACTGAAATGAATAAGTGACCTTTCTAGTTTTTCTTCCTATATACATGAAAAAAGCCAGAACAAATACTCTGACTGATATCCAATCTATTTGTATCTTAGCTTAATCTTTCTTCTAATTCAAAGTCGATTGGCAGAGTTTGTAAAAAGTGCTCCAACTCACGTTCCCAGTAGAACCATTCGTGCTTGCCTGGGCTGTGGGTATAGGTGACATCCAAACCTAACTTTTCTAGTTCCTTGACTTCAAAATTATTGGCCTCATAGAGGAAATCCTGCTCCCCACACCAGATCCAGAGTTTGGTCTTCTTATCTGAGAACTTCTTGGAAACAGTCTCTAGCGAATAGGGACTGGTTGTCCAATCCTCAATCTCTCCAAAGATCCCCTTCCAAAAAGCTGGTTGTTCCAAGTCATTGTTTTCAAAGTCCCGATCGTGGAAACTCAGAGCACCGGAAAAACTAGCCGCATGGGAGAAACGATTTGTCTTGAGAGCCAAGAGCATTGATCCATAGCCGCCCATGGATAGACCCGCAATAAAGGTCTTCTCCCGTTTCTTGGTCATATTAGGGAAGAAGCGAGAAAGAGTCTCTGGCAATTCCTCCGCAATGGCCGTGTAGTAGTTGTAGCCATACTGGGTATCTGTGTAAAAGCCATTATTGGTATTTGGTAGGACCACGATCAGATTGGTATTGCGCAAAATGCGCTCCACATTAGTCCGCTTCAACCAGGAGTGGTGGTTGCCATTCATCCCGTGTAAGAGATAAAGGACTGGAATATCCGTATCCGCTGGATCTTCCACGCGCGATGCATCGGGATAAAGGACGGACACGCCCCACTCCATCTTCAAGGCTTCTGAATAATACTCAATCTGCATAACTGCCATTTGCTTCCCTCTTTCTACTGTTAAAAACACTCGGCAAGCCTCGGGCCGCCAAGCGTTTCCATTTCTTCTATTATTTCACTTCCATCACGACTGGTAAGATAGCTGGACGACGTTTGGTTTGTTCAAATAAGAACTTAGACAAGTTGTCGCGTACCAAACCTTTTAACTCACCCCAGTCAAAGCTGTCTTGTGTCAAATAGTCTTCAACGCTTTGGTTGACCAATTCGCAACTTTCACGAAGAATATCCCGACTCTTCTTGACATAGACAAAACCACGGGTGTGCACGCGCGCTTTGGAAATAATCTTCTTCTCTTTGCGATTCACCGTGATCGCCACGATAAAGATCCCGTCTTCTGACAAGACCTTGCGGTCACGAAGGACGATATTGCCCACATCACCAATGGCATTCCCATCGATCATGACATCTCCAGCTGAGACGCTACCGGCAGGGACGAAGTCCCCCTTTTCGTATTCCATCACAGTCCCGCGTTTTGGAATAAAGATATTTTCAGGCAAGATACCAACTTCCATCGCTACCCGCGCATGGGCATCCAATTCGCGGTATTCCCCTTGGATCGGGAAGAGATATTTAGGACGAAGAAGGTTGATCATCAACTGCAAGTCCCGTGCGTTTCCGTGCCCAGACACGCGCAAGCTTGACGTGATCAATTTGACAATGCCACCTGCTTGGTAGACCATGTTTTCCACACGAGCCACCACAGCTTCTTTGGCAATAGATGGCGTTGTGACAATATAGACCAAGTCCCCATCTTTGATTTCCACATAGCGGTGACGGCCAATAGACATCTTGCGCAAACCGTTGATCGGCTCACCCATCCGGCCTGTTTCCAAGATGATCAATTCATGATCCTCGAAACGGCTCATTTCTTTGGGCTTGATCAAGAGTTTTTCGTTGGCAAGAGACAATTTGTTCAAGCGAATAGCTGTGCGGACGATGTTTTCCACATCAAACCCTGTCAAGACCACTCGACGGCCAGTCTCAGCCGCAGCATCAAAGACCTGCTGGATCCGAGAGAGGTTGCTGGCTACCGCCGCTACGATGACACGACCATCCCAGTCTGCGATCGTATCTAAGATGGCATCGCCTACTTCTTGCTCACTGGCAACTTGAATATTACTATCCGCATTAGCCGAATCACTCAAGAGAGCAAGCACACCTTCACGTCCAATCTCAGCTAGACGAGCAAAGTCTGTCGCGTAGGACTCGCTGGCAGTTTGGTCAAATTTAAAGTCTCCTGTGTAGACGATATTGCCCTCAGGAGTGCCAATCACAATCCCGATACTTTCAGGGATGGAGTGGGTTGTTTGAAAGAAAGAGACGACGGCATCCCCAAAATCAATCTCAGAATTCTGATCGATGACATGAAAGTCGTTGAATTTCTTCACACTGTCATTGCTTTTTACAAAGAGTTTAGCCAACTCAATGGTCAACTCTGTCCCGAATACAGGGACTTTCGCTTCCGCCAAAAGATAAGGCAAGGCCCCAATCGCATCTGCGTGACCGTGGGTCAAGAAAACACCCGCAATGCGGTCCTTGTTTTCAAATAGATAATCCATGTTGGGGATAACGACATCCACCCCAAGTTGCTCATTTTCTGGATACTTCAAACCTGCATCCAAGACAAAAATTGAATCGTTCACTTCGGCAACGTAGAGATTTTTCCCATTTTCTCGAACACCGCCAAGAGTGACTAATTTAATACTACTCACTGTTGTCTCCTTTAGTGTGATTATTTTAATACTTACGGTCCTTGGTCGCCCAAGTCGAATTACAGTTTTGCAAATACTTGCATATCCACTCTATTATACAATTTTTTTCTCTTTTTTTCAAAAAGCTTTCCACAGCAAAAAAGTCCTCTCATCTGAAGTAGATGAGAGGACTTCTAGGCGCCTGTTTTTAGGGGGAAAAGCCCCTAAAGATGGTAATCTCCCCGTTTATTTTCAATGATCCGCATGGCTGCCTTGATCACATGAAACTTGCCTAACAATTCCTCTAGGCGCTTACTATTTCGCTCGCTCAATTGGCCGTTCTTGACCGCTTGGGACAGGCTATAAAAGTCATCCAAGTCCTCCCCAATGTTTTCAAACAGCTCTTTAGCTTCCTTGAGTCGGTAGCGATTGACTAGGTGGTTCACATCTTTTTTGAAGGAAGCGACATTGTTTTCGTGAATGTCCGTATAAGCTTCCTCTTCTTCCCTAGACTCTTGATAATTAACCGCCTTAAAGCAAGTGATGAACTCCCGACTTTTGATATTGCAGACAAAGATGACGCCATCACTAGCTACATAGGCTTCTGTGTTGGCGGGTTGAACCACATTACTATCATAAGGAGAGAGGGAGGGGAGGTGTTGGTTGATCCACCTGTTCAGGTGCTGATCATCTACGCCAAAGCGCTCAAAAGCTCTTTGCCGGAAATGGTCCCGACAACTATATTCTTGCGCATACGACAATCCCATACTCTCACCTCCTCCTGAGTATCTTATAAAAATGGCCTCCAGTCTTACGGGACTAGAGGCCTGGTCTGCTTCACTGACTTGGTGCAATTAACCTTTTGGCTAACAAAACAATGTTTATGATGTTGATTTCATTTAATAGTATTTGTGTAAAATACCAGAGGTTTTCTTTGCTATCCCAAATCCAAATGATTAGTTTTCGACTGGACGCATTGAAGTTTGAAAACCTTTACAAAAAGCTTCTACCTACTATTTCCACGTTTTCTTATGTCTCCGGACAAACTAAGCAGGTTTGCCCGACCGTCCAACCGATCCGACACACACGACATGACTGCTCTTTTACGATAAGAGCATGAACAGATATCAGCAAAACAGGCCTAAAACGAAGTAACCTAAATTTTAACTCGATAAGGCATTGGTATCAATCCCTTCTTCATCTTTCTAACTATATTATACTCAGCTACCTAAGTAATTGCAAGCGATTTCAGCTGAAACTAGTTCCTATTTTTATGCGGTTTTATAGATGATTTAAGGAAAAGAAAAAGCTAGAGAGCAAGTCTCTAGCTTAGCATGCAGACAAACTACTTCTACATCAAACAACCTAAGTGATGTCGCTTCTGTCCTACTCCCTATTTTCACTTTGCATTTTACGGGCTTTGTATCTTAGTCTTTCTCAAACAATTGATAATAGTCTGCGATGGTCATTTGGGCTTTTTCTTCTTGATTGAGGTCTTGGACGATGTGTCCGTCTTTCATGACAATCAAACGATTTCCATATTTCAAAGCATCTTCCATATGGTGGGTGATCATAAGAGCTGTGAGGGCATCTTGTTTCACAAACTCATCCGTTAAGGTCATGAGCGCCTGACTGGTTTTTGGATCCAAGGCAGCAGTGTGTTCATCTAAAAGCAAGAGTTCTGGACGTTTCAGTGTCGCCATCAACAGGCTCAAGGCTTGTCGTTGCCCCCCTGATAGAAACTCAACTGCTGTATCGATATGATTTTCCAAGCCATTGCCGATCTTAGCAAGAACTGTCTGAAACTCTTCTTTATAGCTTGCCAAGTGACGCGGAATCAAACCACGTTTTTCTCCGCGAAACTTCGCTACCAAGAGGTTTTCCGCTACTGTCATGCGAGGCGCTGTTCCCATTTTAGGATCTTGAAAGACACGAGATAGGTACTTGGCTCTCTTCTCAGGAGAGTAGTTGGTCACATCTTCACCTAGAATATAGATCTTCCCGCTACTAACTGGAAGTGTCCCAGCAATGGTATTAAAGAGGGTTGATTTCCCAGCTCCATTGCCCCCTAAAATCGTGATAAAATCATGCTCTCGAATTTCCAAGGAGACATCATCCAGAATGACTTTTTCTTCATTCATCCCATTGCTCACAGCTTTGGTTACATTTTTTAATTCTACAATTGCTGTCATTTACTGAGTTTCGCTCCTTTCATGATTTTTCCCTTAAAGGTTGGAATCATCAGACAGATAGCCAAGATCAAGGCACTGAAGATTCGGATATAGCTGGTATTGATACCAAGCGCAATCACGGCCCAAATCAAAAATTGGTAGGCGATTGAACCGATTGCAATACTGAGCAAGCGCTCTGTCAAGGTGACATTTGAAAAGAGAACCTCTCCAATAATGAGGCTGGCAAGCCCGATAACGATGACACCAATCCCACGTGAAGCGTCTGCATAGCCTTCTTGTTGGGCCATCAGTGCACCAGAAAGAGCAATAATCCCATTTGAAATGACCAAACCCATCAATTCCATCCGGTCGGTGTTGATCCCAAAACTTTTTGCCATGTCTGGATTATCCCCTGTCGCAATATAGGCTTGACCCAAGCGTGTATCCAAGAAGAAGATCAAACCAAGGATCACAAGCGTTACGAAAATTAAACCAATCAGGATCTCATTGAACCCACTGGCGAAAGGAAGAAATTCCTGAATTTTTTTATAGCCCAAAAGTCCCAGATTAGCCCGCTGCATCACAAAAAGAATGACTGAGTTACAGGACGTCATCACAAGAATTCCTGACAAGAGCGTCGGAATTTTCCCTTTTGTGTAGAGAAGGCCCGTCGCGAGTCCTGCTAAGCATCCTGCACCAATAGCAGCCAGGGTCGCTATAAGCGGATTGACCCCTTTTGTGATCAAGGTCACCGCCACCGCTCCTCCAAGCGGGAAGGACCCTTCTGTCGTCATATCTGGAAAATCTAGAATTCGGAAGGTCATAAAGATTCCTAACCCTAAAATGGCCCAAATTAAACCTTGTGAAACAATTGAATTAATCATAGTTTCTCCCTTCGATAATAGTAATTTAATTGTAACATAAATCAAAAATGACTTCTATCAATTTTTGTCAATAGCTGAAACGTTGAGAAATAGCCACTATTGATCTAAAATAATTTCAGTTGATTAACATCAATTTAAAAAAATCGTATTCAAAATCGTATTCATTGCCCGCATAATTGAGAGAACGAGCCCGAGGGCTTTTTTATTTTGTCCGTTATAATAGACAATCTCGATAATTGCCGTTATAACATAAAACCACTCTGTATTGAGTGGTTTTAAAATATACTGCTATCTCGTTTCATTTATTCGAACGATCGTCACGCGAAAAAGATCCTTGATTTCATCGTATTTCTATGGCTTTATCTTAAACAATCACGCGAAAATCACGCGAAAGGCAACAAAAAAGCCCTCCCGATTGGGGAGGGTGTGTGTCTTATTATAGATTCTCTGGCCACGGATCGTCTGTGGTGTACGTCATGTTAGTAAATCTGATATCTGTGATATCTTGATCGGTTGGTACTGGATCATCGAACTGTAAGCGAACATGATTCTTATCACTACTGCCACCCACGTACCACGTACCATAGCGCTTCCCTTTATCGTCCATCATGATCCCGATCTTCGACCCTGTGGGACGGAAACCAAGCGGTAGAGCGCCTATCGGTAGAATTGTGACGTTTCTCTCTTTGTCTGAGCTTTGAGGGAAAAATCCTTCAGATCCTCTACGTTCGATCCCAAACCAGCCCCATTTTAGCCCACCGAAAGTAATCTCCACGGTAGAGTTAATTCGTCTAAGCTCGATATATGCGTTATCCAAATTTGATTGAATATTATTGGGTCGTACTGAGCCTGTATCACCAGCTAAAATCGACCATGTCCGCCACCCAGTGCCAGGACTTTTCTTGATCCACTTATAAGCTCCGTTTTTAGCTGTGGTATCGACATAAGTTGTACCAATATCAGCTTTTAAATCATATGGAAAGCCTTCACCTTTTAGGTCAGTGTCGTTCGCTTCAACATTGCGTTTCAACTCCTCAAGATCGTTTTTGCTTGCAAGACGGCTTATTTGGTTTTGGAGACCAGAGAAAGTCGGAAATAAGCTGTATGCTTTGTTCAATGACAAAAAGTTTTTTTGACTGTTGTTGAGATTATAAATATCTTTCCCGATTAGTTTGATAGTTTCTTTTAATTTATCCATGTGTCACCCCTTAGAGGCTATTTTTTGGCCGAAGTAAATCTGTACAAAGTCAGTATTTTCAAGGTCAGTGAATTTCTGACCAAGCTCGGTCATTTTAGACACGATCGCGCTGTCTGGGTTTTCGCCAGCCTTGATCTTATCTGCGATCTCTTTAAGAGTGTCCAGCTCTTCTGGTACACCTTCACCTAAAATTGCCGTCTTGACACCTTGGATAGCTGTATCCAGTTGTTGCTGTGTGATTCCACCTTGGCCAATTTCAGATTTATCAGCCTTGCTTGCAAGCGTGGTCTTGATCTCTTTGATATCTGTACCTACTGCTTGTGCAAATCGAGTTAGTTTTTCGGTATTTAAAGTCATATTTTTCTCCTAAATTTTAGCTAGATTGTATAGTACGGTAAGGTCTGGAAGTTCTTCAGCCTGTGGCCCGTTTGGGTGCGCTGAGATATACTTGTCGATTTCTGTCTTGACATCATTTTTCACCAAATCTAAAACCTGCTCGCTTGTGTATTCGTCTGCAGACTGAACCACGTCAACTCGGACGTTTTGATCACTTGGAAATACGTATCCACCGCAAACTACTTCGACCAGATAACTTTCGACTGGGAGGACTTTAGGAATTTTAAACGTCACTTTTGACCCTTGGACGGTCGTACTAAACGACGCTTTGCCCTGTCTACTAGTAAAGTGAACTGTAGCTTCCTGCCCGTCAAGATCGATCGGAGTCCATCTCTCATCGTATAATTCAAACCCAAAAAGGGAAGCCGAGTCGCCTTGCTTGACAACTCGACCGCCCTCAAACTGCTTTAAATTGGTACAGTTTGAGCGATTCATTCAATCACCCCTTTACTCGTAATAGTTCACTAGGTCGTCTTTGTCCCAGCAAGATAACCAGATAGGGCCGAATTGCCCGAACTCAAACAAACGCCAGTAATAACCGCCGTAGTAGCCACCTTTGCCCGTATCTGTGATATTAACTTCATCGAGCTCAAAACTAAAGTACATTCCAGCTTTAAAGTCTTGATCCGCACCGTCTGGCAAGTTGTTTCCGTCCTTATCAACCCAGTTTACCAAAGAAACAGGAATACCGTTCTCAGTCCAATCAAAACCGACGGGTGCGAGATAGTCGCACTTGATTTGATAGATACCGTTAACGTATTTGACCTCATTCGCTTGATAAAAGGCCTTATCTTTTGGTTGTACTGCCGTGTTAGCTTGGTTGTTGGTCTGAGGTGCCGTGTTAGCGTATCGCCAAACTTCGATATAAGCTGGTTTATTCCAGCCATAATAATCATTCCAAGGATAGGTATTAATAGCTTGTCCGGGTGCTCCCTGCGTTGAATAGTCGCACGAAATGAAGTATGTATCGTCGATCATAACTCCGACGTGGCCACCAGCACCACCAGATGAGGACATATCAGCGCCCCATGACATAAGAATAATATCGGCCGGTTGTGCGTCCCAGCTTTGGTTAATGCTTACGCGGTAGAAGCCATTGTTTGCGAGTTGCTGGCCAAGCGTAACTGTTGACGGCAAGCCGATGATATTGATACCGGCTTCTTTTAGCACTTGCGACATGATACCGGAGCAATCCCCGGTACCATCTGCACCGTTACGGCTTCCGAGCATTGAATAGGTAATCAGTCCACGACGACTAATAAAACCGTTAACAATAGATTGTTGTACACTCATTGTCTATCTCCTATTTCTTCCATTCATCGTTGGCTGTTTTTACTGCTGATTCAATGAATGTATTTAACTGATCATTGGTTAAATAGATATTGTGTGCTTCAAGCACTTCGATAAGGCTTGTTTTTGCGTGTTCTCGCTTAGCAGAACCGTGAATATCCAACTTGTCCGCAACTTGTTCTGTAGCGTTGACTGCGTTCTTAGCCAAGATCTCAACGATCTCGATTGTTTTCTTTCCACCGCGCATAAGCAAGTATTTTTTGATTGCTTGAACCACGATACCAGTCAATACTACTAAAATGCTCATCGCTGATGATGTAATAATGCTTGTAATTTGATCCATGTTATTTTTCCTCTTTAATTTCTAGCTCTAAGAAGCGCTCAAAGAGCACTCTTATAGCACCGTTACCGCCTAGTTCGACGTAACTTTCATATAGTTTAGACAACTCCTCTAGCTCGTGCTGGTTCGTGTGTCCACGCTTGAGCGCGTTCTTCAAATTCTCCTGCAATCGAAAACGTTGAAGTCGTTGTAAGCCTTTCCCAATGATAGTCAGATTCTTCTGGTTATCTTTTCCGATTTCTTCCACGGTTGATACTGACTTCTCGAGGGTGTCTATCTTATTAGATAGACCCTCAAGACGTTTGTCAGCTTCTTTCGTTGTTTTGGTACTCTTAAAGGAAAAGTAACTTGGGATAATCACGACTAAAACGGGTGTCAGCTTGTCCACTAGTGCCAATAGGTCCAATTAAACCACCCCCTATTAAAAGTCACTAGCTTACTGGACGGGTTGAGTTTCTAAATCAGTATTAGATGGTTTTGGTTCTGTCCACTTCCAAACTGCCAGCTTGCCGTTTTGTGAGAGTGATCCCTCAAGATCAGTCACGGTCTCGTTGTTGTAAGTAAAATCTTGATTTACTTGGACTAACACACGTTGGCCCTCGCCATATTTTGGAGTATAGTTCGGGTTATTAACCGTGAAGATTTCGTAAGGTTTGTAAGTCTTACCAGCTTGACCAGCTTCGACCAATTCCAAACCACGCGCATAAAGTGTTGGATCAAGTGGGCTTTCCGTGTTGGTTACCGCTGCCAAAACTGCCCAGTCTGCTACTGACTTAACTTCTGAGATTTTAGTATCTTTCTCAGCGAGTTTAGTCTCGTACTCTTGCGCTTGTGTATGCAAGTCCTCTTGCAATTTCTTCACACCATCGGCTGGGTTTAATTCGGTCGCTACTTGACCGAGTACGGCTTGGATCAGCACTTCATCTGATTCGTTCGTGCGGTCACCAATCAAAACACGCTCAAAGGCTGTGTAAGGGTTAGCCGAACGGATTGAAACGAAAGTGCGTCCTTCTTCTTGCATGTATTTGTTAATAAGTTTAAATTCCATGTTTTATTATTCCTTTTCTAGTTTTTGAGAGGCCTCATCAAAGAGGTCTTTGAGTGCTGTGTCGCTGTCTAAAACGCTGTTAACACGCGCTATTTGTTTCTGTGCTTGTTCGAGTTGCGCTTGAGCTTCTTCAAAATACGCTTTGTAATTCGCATTTTCGATAGCTTCGTTAGCAAATTTAATAGCGAGATTGTTGATGATTTTATCTGTTGTGTTCATGGTGTCCTTTCTATCTCCAATATTTATAATACCCACCTCTTGTATAATTTCTGCCATCGTCCAAATTTCGGAAGTTATCAAAGATGTTATCTAGTATTTTCACAAGATTTTTATTTTTAATGATAATATCCTCGATATTATGGATTGTATTATCGACTGTGTTTATTGCAATTGATTTTGGGTCATTTGCGTTGTACATAAACTCAACTAAGTCGCCGTAGATATTGACTGCTGTTGTATTGTCGTTCGCATTCCAGATCTGGATCCCAGCCGACCCGTCGTCCATTTTGATGTGTTTCCGTGAGTTAGACATGAGCGCTGTGTACGATCCATCTTTTCCTGAGATTCTACCAGATCCAAAAACCAAGTATTGTAATGGACGGTTTGCGAATTGATTTTTAATTCCTACGCCTTCCTTGTTCATTTCAATCCAACCAGTCTGTAAGTTGAAGTCGGTAATACCATTCAATGATGATAACGTGCCACCCTTGATAATGTTTGCGGTCAGCCCGTCTGCTACGATATTCTTTGCCGATACATTGATAAGCCTTGCTTGACTAGCGTCGATCTCGGAGATATGTGCTGTCCCGATCTGAGCATTGCCAATCATGGATTTTTTAATCACACCATTTTTGATAATGGTTTTTTCACCAACCGAAAGCAAGCCCTCGTTGATCCTGATTGAGCCGTCTGGGTTGAGGTTTAACTGTCCCAGCACGTCCCCCGCGCTGTTTAGGTTACGGACCGACCAAGACCCCGCAAGCTGTGTGACTTGAGTCCGTGTAGCTTCCGCCGTTTCTTTGGCCTGTTTGGCCTGTTCTGCAACTTGGATTGCTTTTGCTTGTGCGTCGCTAGCAAGTTCTTTCGCTCTATTGCTAGCCTTATAAGCATCATCAAACTGACTTGGCTTGTATGGTCCGGTATTCGATCCGCGGACCAAAATAGGTTCCTTAAATTCTACCCAGCCATTCTTGGCCAAATAGATATAAAATGGGTAGTTCACGTCTTCTCCGAAGGCAAAGTCTTCTTGAACTGTGAAAGTTTTTTGGAACTCTTGCCACTCGTTTAGAGGGGGTCTATTTTTTCCAATGTCAGACGATAAAAGGATTTTATTTAATCCGTGGTTCTTGACATTAAAAGCAAAAGAACTGTCTGGATATTCCCTAATACGGTACTTAAACCCTAACGTGTAAGTTTCACCGTGGTATATTTTTTTAACGTAAATTGGAAGAGAGAACCCTGTCCAGTTATAGCCTGTTAAACCTTGCGCCTTAATTGTAAAAATACCATCACTCACAGATACGTTTGCATTTGGATTGTTGTTTCCGACAAGCGTATTAGTGGACATGGTCATTGAGTTTACAATCAGATTATTATCATCTGTGACATATTTTCCAACCTCGGTCTGGAAAATCTCACTACTCATTACAAGCCGTGATAGCTTATCGGGTGCGTCTGTTTCGGACGTACCGATAATACGCTCATAGAGTAGAGATGTTTCTTTAACTTTTTGGAAGTCTGTTTCATTGACTTTTCCAGCAATCTGACTAGATAATGTGGTCAACTGGCCATCAATACCTTGTTTAAACTCAGCTAGTTTAGCTTCGTTATCTCTAGTTAGAGCTTCAAAACGTTGTCTTGTACCTTCAGCATTTTCTGTAAAGGTACTCTTTGCGACATAATCTCGCGATAAGGTCTCGCGAATAGTGGTCGATAAACTAGCTGTTTCCTCTCGAGCGTATCGCTTCAATTCTTCTTGACGTTGGTCGTCTTTATCAATAAATGATGTTATTTCTCCGATTTTGGTTTTAATGCCTGCTGTCGTTTGATCGACTTCTAGCATTTTAGAGCCATATTCATTTCTAAAGGTCGTAACATCTTGACTTAATCGTGTTTGAGCCTGTTCTGCCGTCACCTTGAACGTGTTTAAATTCTTAACGTTCTCGTTTGCGATTGCTTTCGCTTCTTTGGCTAAATCAGCACTTGTTCCAGCTTTTTTTAAGGATTCGTCAGCTTTTGCGTTCGCTTGCGCGATAGCTTGATTTGCTGAGGTTTGAGCGTCGGAGACTATTTTTTCAATCTTTGACGTATCGACTTTGAGGATCTTTGGAAGCCATTCCGTACCTGACCAATAATAGAGCTCTGTTTCCTCTCCTACGGTTAAATATAAGAGATCGCCTTCGTGGAGCGTACCTCTTGGCTCGTCTTTTGGCTTCGTTGTGCCGTAATAGTTGGTATTCTTACTATTTGCGGAAACAAGCGCCCGTGTAGCCACCTCAAGAGCCCCTTCAGCGTACTCTCTCGATTCAGAAACGCTTCGCATGATCGAGCCTTCCGACGTGATCGCTTTCTGTACAGTCCCAATATCGTTACACGTTACCTTGTGAGACAAGAGCCGGCCTGTGACGTCGTAAGAGCTTTCGTAAGATACGATACGAATCTTTTCACGAAACCCGATCGTCTCATTAATAGCCATGATATAGTCACCAGCGCGTGGCCGTGTGTACTTATATCCGGCTTGCGTGAGATCTTCCATATCAAGTTGAATCGAGATCGAATAGGACTCGTCGACTTCTTTCTTTAGCCGTTCTAAGAGCTTGCCTGTGTCTTTGTAACGCTCATCTGTTACGGGCTCGCCCTCAATACGGCCATAAATTCGAGCGAGTGGGCTTTCATACTCTGAAGTATATCGGCCTGCGTCATGGTTGTTTTCGTCTTTCCACGCACCAAGGCCTTTCTTGTAAGTGATAAACGCTCCGATATTCTTTTCGAGTGTGAGCTCGTTCATGTTGAAATTTTTCCGGACCACGGTCGAAAGATCCGTCCCGACCTTCTTCACGATCCGGACAACTTTCCCAGTCACCGAGAACTCAAGCCCCGCTGCCTTGATGATATCTTTAAACATGGAAAGACGTTTCGTGTTCCCGAAATTCTCTTTTCGAATCGCCCCCGCTTGTGCCTCGATGACGTAACGATACCCGCTATTCTTGAAAATCGCTTCGATATAAACTTCAAAGCGATTTGAACCATTAAACTCTTGATAACAATTTGAGTGCTCGAAATCGTAAAAGAACTGGTGGACCGCGTCAAAAGATAGCGAAATATTTTTTCCTTCGTCTTTTGGCTTGGCGTAAATGATCTTATAGAGCTCGCCATCGAAAGTAAAGCTCCACCCCCGATCTAATCGCGAAAGAACTTGCTTGTTAGATACAATCGTTCCCGAGATTGATCGCTCGCCATTTACTGCATTTTTTGTTGTCAATTCGACTTGGGCTCCGTATCCGTTGCCCCTTTCGTCGTAAAAAGTAATCAATGATCCACCTCCTCTCTAGCGATACAGCTCTTTAAATCCGAGGATCTTGACGGTCCCCTTGAAATTAGTAAACCAATTAATCGACCGGTTAGGCTTTGGCCTAATAACGAAATATTCGTAATTCGTCCGGTTATTGACGTTTAGATCTTGCGTGGCCGGTCCTTGATAGATTGCTGTCTCAACGCCTTTTAAAAGGAGCTTCTGGCCCGATCTTAAAGGCGTTTCTGTGTGTCGATAAGTAAACCGACGGCCGTCAATCTCAAGGAAAAAATCAGTATTATCAGCGTTTGCGGTCAATTCCACAACAAACGGAACCTCTAGCTGACTAAGTGGGGCCGTGCCGTTATATGGGAAGCTGTTCGCTGAAAGTGCGAGATCCCTTGGAACTGTCTCGCCATACGGAAGCGTAGCCGTTACAAACGAAAACGAAACATTGTACTTGATACCAGCTTCAGAATTGCCGATAAAGTCAAACTCGATTTGACCATCGCCCACAACGTTATAACGATACTTCCAGTTTGCGTGTGGCAACTGGGCGATATTGAGATCGCCCGTCGTCTGCCCCGGAGTCTGGAAGTCGTAAATATTGTTTACGTTTTGGTATAGCTTGGTAATATAAAAGCTATCGTCACCCAAGACCCAGCGAGAAATTTCGTCCTTTTTGTTTAGAAAGTCCTCCATAGAACCCGCTGAAAGCCTTGCTGTGACGGAGATTTTCTTTTCGGTATAAGTCAAGCCGTCGAAAATATAACCATTGCGCCCCTTAACGGTTCGCCTTGATAGTTCCACGGCCGGGGGCGAATCTTCGACCGTGATATTGTAAAGACCAAGGCCAGAAAGTTTCTGGCTTTGGCCGTCTTTTTCAATTAATAAGTCCATCGTTCCCCCTTACGCGAAATAAGCGTCCAGCGCCTTTTCTCTCGCGTCTTTTTCTTTAATCGTGGTATAGATCTTATCTCCCACAATCTCGTTATGTACTTCGAATTTTTGGTTCGAAAGTTGCGAATTTTTAACCTCATCGCTCAAGTCCTCAAGAGATGAACGGACGCCCGAGCTTGTCACGCTCGCGCTTGTGGTCAATACGCTATTAGTCTGATAGTCTTGATCTGTGATAGCTTGCGCGTATTGTTTGGACATTGCCTTAATATCACCGACCCAGTCTTTCATACCGATATAGAGACCTTCACCCGTGAAGCCCCCGATCGTTTTCATGACGCGGGACGGCGAGTGAATACTCAACGCCGAACGCATAACCGAAGCGATATTTGAAGCGATACTAGAAGCGAGCGCATAGAGCGACCCAGCCATTGAAGCAAGACCATTGTATAGACCAATGCCAGCATTAAAACCGACCATTTGAAGCATAGCCGGAAGCAAGCCGAACGAAGCGGAAATCTGAGCACAAGTTGACCTAGTAAGCGAAACGGCTTGCGTCATGCTTGATTGCATGGTACTAGTAAACGCGTGCATACCGCTTTTAGCGCTATTTGTCACGCTTTGGAACGTTGACTTATACGCGCTTTCTAGCTGTTTACCAGCCGAAGAACTCACTTGTGAGATCTTGTTAAGCCCAGCTTGTACCGCTTGAGCTGTCGCGTTCATCTCGCTTGTAACAGTCTTCTGCATATTTTGGTAATTCGTGGTAACTGCTTGTGAGAGTTGCGCGCTCGATTGTTGGGCTTGTTGCGTTACTTTGGCAAAGTCAGCTTGTGCATTATTCGCCATCGTATTTGTAGCCGTCGTTGCGCCTGCTTGCATTTGTTGAAAGTTGCTCACTACTCCAGAATTCGCAAGTTGGGCGTTCGTGTTAGCTGCTGTATTCACGCCCGCTGTGCTCGCGTTGGCGTTATTAAGGAGCTGATCCATCTGATAGCTTGCATTAGCATTTAACTGGCTGATATTGCTTACTACGCCCGTGTTCATTTGGCCCGTTTGAGCTGTCGCGTTCGCGTTCATTTGGTTGAACGACGTATCGGTATTCATTGCGAGCTGTTGCATATTCATGGTGCCGTCAGCGTTCATCATACCGAAATTCGTTGATACACCTTGTTGCATAGTCGTTGTGCTTGTCATCGTACTATTCGCAAGGTTCATCATGTTGTTCGATACGTCCGCGGTCATCGTATTCGTTGACGTGCTGACATTCGATTGCATTTGCTGATAATTTGTACTGACGTTAGTATTCGCGGTCGTTGCGTCAGAGCTTACTTTCGCGGTCGTTTCCGAGCTCTTAGCTGAAATATGATCCGCTGTTGCTCCGATTGTCGCTTCAACCTTCGCCCCGCCTTTTTCTGACTTACCGGAGATCCAATCCCAGATCCCACCAAAGAAGTTACCGACCGCGTCCGCAACGCCTTTCAGAGCGTTCGGAATGAAGTTAAGCAATGCACCACCGAAGCCCTTGATGATATCCCATGCAGCGCCTACAATCTTAGGAATACCAGTAATCAATGACGTTGCAAGTTGGACGATCAATTGCAAGCCGGCCATAGCTAGTTGAGGCAAGGCTTTAGCAAGTCCCATGATAAGTTGACCGATAATCTGCGCGCCGGACTGTGCAATCTTCGGCAAGGCGTTAATAAGCCCTTGGACAAGCGCCACGATAAGCTGAATACCACCTTGCAAGATCGTTGGTAAGTTTGACAAGATCGTTTGAATAAATCCGACAATGACTTGTGTCGCAATATCGATGATCGTTGGTAAGGCTTGAATGATCCCTTGGACGACATTCATCAAAATTTGAATACCTTGTTGAAGGATCTGCGGGAATTGCGCTTGCATATTAGTAATAAAGTTAGTTACGATCTGTTGCGCCGTTGTAAGGATCTGCGGTAAGTTTTGCAAGATCCCTTCCGTAATGCTAAGAAGTAACTGCATACCAATAGCGAGCAATTGTGGTAATGCTGAAAGTAAGCTATTGACCAAGGTCCCGATAACAGTTACCGCGGACGAGATCAATGATCCTGCATTTTGGCCCACACCTTGAACGAGGCTACCGATCAACTGGATCCCAGCGTTAACGATAACCGGGAACATTGTCGCAAAACCTTGCGCGAGTTTAGCCACTAGATCAGCACCCGAAGCGATTAGGCTCGGTAATTGACTAGTGATCCCGTTTACAAGGTTTTGAATAATCATCGGCCCTTTAGTCGTTACTGTGGTAATCAACTGATCGATCTGTTTCCCGAATTGTTGGTTAATCAGGCCAAGACCAGCAAGAACAAGCCCCAAGATAGCAGCCGGACCAATTGACGCGAGGGCAATTCCCATAACGTTTGCGATCCCACTTGACATCATGGACAAAATTCCTAATCCTTCTCCGGAAACACGGCCTAGAACTCTAGGAACCCCTCCCAATTTTCTACCAAAACCGAGAACAGATTCACCAGCTGTCACAAACGCATTAGAAGCAATTGTTCCGAATCCAAGAATTGAGCTTGCAACTGGACCAATAGCACCAGATAACATTTTTATACCGCGCACCGCTGGACCAAACGCGAACGCACCCACAAGGGCCGTCACGGCTGGGGTCACTGCTTGCATGGTGCCTTTAAACTTGTTTGCCTGCTCGTCGGTCATTTTAGTTCCGTTAAGGAATTGATTCAATGCCGGGTTTAACGAGTTTAGAGCGTCTAAGAATTTTTGTAGTCCTTGTGAGTTGGATAGCTTATCAACTAGCTTGTCAATCCATTTGACGAGTGTCGTAAGGACTGGAAGGACTGCCGTTCCGACTTTAATTTGAAGTGTTTCCCAAGATCCACTCAAAGCCTCGACGGCCCCTTTTAAGTTGTTGAGTTTTTCAGCCGCAACTTGTGCCGCCGTGACTTTATCGATAGCTGCTTGCATATTGTTTGCGCCATCTGCTCCCTCGTTCATCGCGATAGTTGCAGCACGCACTGCGTCGGTACCGAACATGGTTTTCAAGGCCATTTGTTTTTCTGCGTCGGTAAGGCCACCCAAGTGATCTTTCAATACTTGCGAGATCTCAGCGAATGACTTGATTTTACCTTCAGCCGTAAAGAACTGGTTCGAGCCATCGGCCGTAATGATACCAAGTTCTTTCATCATGTTCGTTTGTGCTTTCGTCTGCGGTTGCAGATTCATAAGCATAGTTTTAAGAGACGTTCCGGCGTCGGACCCTTTAAGTCCGTTTTGAGCGAATACTGCGAGGGCGTTCGTGGTATCGCGGAACGATAAGCCAAGCCCAGACGCTACCGGAGCGACCATTGAAAGACCATATTTCAACTCGTGAACGTCTGTCGCTGACGCGTTAGCAGCTCCCGCGAGTTGGTTTGCTGCTTGTGTGGCCGTCATGCCGTCGCGTTTAAACGCGTTTAATGCTGTCGACGTGATTTCAGCGGCTTCTTTTAAGTCCAATTCCCCAGCTGTGGCCAAGTTAAGGGACGCGGTAAGACCACCGTTTAAGATATCTTTCGTCGATACCCCGGCTTTTGCAAGTTCGCCGATCGCGTCCGCTGCTTCTGCGGCGCTGAAGGCTGTATCTGCCCCAGCTTTGATTGCAGCGTCGTTGAATTTCTTCATCGTCGCTTCACTCTCACCAGTAACGGCCTTGATATTGCTCATTTTGGCTTCGAACTCAGCGGCCTTTGAAACAGTGCTCTTGATTGCTTGTTTACTAAGGTCAAAGAGTTTGTAAGCAGCAGCCACCCCGAGAACTTGTTTCAACAAGTTTGTTGACGCGCTCGTTGCTCTGTCTGTGTGGCTTACGATACCCGTCAACGCTCCGACTGCCTTCTGTCCGGCCGTCTGGAACGCGTTCCCGAGTCGTCCACTTACAGTACTAGCAAGATTGCTGACGGAAGAAAGGATCCGACCACCGAACGAGTTTTTGACCCGATCCGCGAAGCTGTTCGCTTTGCTGGTCAAGTTCAAAAACATACTGGACCATGAAGAGTTGATCGGGTTCAATACCTTTTGACCAAGCGCACTCGTAATGTTTCCAGCCACCGACTGAATACGAGCTTCGAGCCGGGCCATAGAGTCCCCAATCGCACCGAAAGCCGTCTTATACGATCCGGACATATTGTTTGCCGAATTAGTAAAGACCGAGCCGATACTGTGGACTTTGGAACTGATCCGGCTTGCCATAGAGTCGACGCTGTTTGCCATCTCAGCAAACGCGCTCTTTGGCGATTTGATCGCGTTTGAAATATTAAAGTCAAACGCTTTTTTGATTTTAGAATTAATGCTGGCCCCAATAGTTGAGACGTCATTTTTCATCGTGCTTAAGACTGACTTAATGTCACTTGAAACACGAGTAAATGCCTTCCGTATGGGGTCAGGTAATTTTGCGCCGATGTTTGAAGAGATACGCTGTAGCTCTCCGAGGGCGATTTTGAACCCGCCGGTCAATCCTTGGCCGATCTTGGATCCGATATTCTGGTTACTGTTTGCGAGCCGGTTCATTAATTCCCCGACTTCACGAATCATTTGATTTGCGCTCTTTGACGCTTCCTGTGCCGCGTTTTGAAATGCTTTACGCGTCGAACTCACGACGTCGCTCATCGCTTTTTCATACCCGGTTAAGTCCGCGCCGATTAACGCTTCGATCGATCCATCAAAAGCCATCGCCCCACCTCCTATCTATCTATTTCTGAAATGTTCATTAAGACGCTCGATCTTCTCAAGCATACCTTTTGAGTCTCCGCGCTCTTCGCGTTGTCTGAATAGGCGTCGGACCTTTTCACGATCTTTTTTCTTGCTCAACTTGCCAAAGTCCGCTTTTTTAGCGTTTAGCGTATAACGTAAGTTAAAAGCAAGCTCGACGAGGTTTTCCCTCTCTTCGATCGCTCGATAGTAAAGGCCCTCGCGAATTGCGTCGAGCTCATTTTTCGTACATGAAAAAATAATATTCGGGTCAGTCAGACCCAAACGCGCACATTCTATTAAGAGATTGCGTTTCTCAAGCGCCCAATTTGCGCCTCCGTCTGCTCGATCTGAAGTTCCGCTTGCGCCTTGTCTTCCGCTGTTTCTGCTTTGGCTTTGAGATACTTCAATCCCAGCTCGAGATTTTCTAAGTATTTCGAAACTTTCTCTTTGAAAAAACCAGATTCCACCATTTCTTCTTCTAGTGCTTCAAAAAGTGGCTCTGCGCTTTCTGCTCCGAGTTCTTCCATCTTGTCCGCGATTGCTTTGATCGCTTCTTCATCGCTTACGGCTTTCGCTTTCTTGCTTGCGCATAGCTTGATAAGATCCACTAGAGCCGAATCGTTGCGATCCACAACGCGAAGGAATAGAGCACCGACACCGTCTTCATTGCGTGATCCGTCTGGGCCTTGAGATCCCAAGTCACGATTGACCTTGTACATGGTCATATAATCAAATTTGATCTCGATTGCGCGACTGCCTACTGTAAATTCCATTGAATAACTCCTTTTTTGTCAAAAAAATAAAAGCAAAAGGGCTTCTGAGGCCCCTTTGCTTGAAAAATTAGCGTGTGATATTGTTGTAATCGCCTGTTGTTTCGCCCGGGTTTTGATACTCGTAAACGTCGTTTAACATTGCAATTTCGTCTGCTGACAATGGGAACTTACCATCGCGCAAGCGTCCAACGATACCGACTGTATAGTTCAATTCAACGAATCCATCGATCGCGTCAGTAAATTCAACGTCTTCTGTGATCTTACCATAACCAAATTGAGCTGGGTAAGTGTCTTTGCCGGTTGAAGTCTCTTTGACGCTATCGTCAACGATAACACGCCAGATCTTCAAAGATTCACCGGTTTTTTGTGCGTCCAATACAGTTTGAACTGAAGGGTCTTTAGGCGCGAAATATTGAGTTAACTCGATAGAGTGTTCATCGGTTGCTTTTTCCAACAAACGCCCTTGTTGAGTTTGTTCGTCAATGTATTCGCCACCCATTGTCGTGGTCCCGTCTGTACGGTAAGCCGGAAGCATTGCTCCGTTACCCTTTTCGGCGTGGATTGATTGAATAAAGTAAAATACTTTTTTACCTACGATCGGTTTTGCGATCGTAATTTTAATTTTTGCTTTGTCTTCTGCTTCACCCATTTAATAAGTGCTCCTTTTAAAAAATTGTGTCTGTTAATGCAATGACAATATGATAGACTTCCCGGCCTACCGTATCGTCTAAGAGTACGCTCGCGTTTACATTGCGATTGTGGCCGATTCTGCGAAGGGCCTCAGACTTGACTTTCTCGACCCCGGCCCGGCTTTCCGTGCCCGGTAAGAAAATATCAATTTGAACGCTCATATCCTCGATTATAAGCCCCGTTTGAGCTGTTTTGGACGTGTCCGAGCTAGATTGCCCGATCACAAGAAACGGCTCGAGTGTGTCTTGTTTTGGTAGCTTAAATTTGATCGGAATATTGAGTGGTTTTAGTTTTTCGCGTAAATCTGCGAGCATTTTAACTGAAGGCGTTTCGTTTGCCATGAATCACCTCCTAAACATTTTACGAAGGTTTTTAAATAACACTTCGCTTTCTTCCTTAACGGCTGGACCAAGGAACGGCTGGGCCTTCATCTTCCGAGTTCCAAGCTCCACATAGACCGAATAGCCCGCGGGCGACGTTACCTTATAACGTAACATACCCACCCGAGCGACAAAGATCCCGTTTCGCATGAAGCCGGTATCGACTGCCGCTTTCATCTTGGCTTTTCGTTCCACACGCAAGGCCGATCGCTTCAATTCTGCCGATACAGCCCGACGCGCTTCCCGTGGCTTGTTTTGGACCTTTCGCATGAACTTGTCCAGCCCTTTTACTGTATATGAAAAGCTCATAAGTAAATAACCGTGCTATTATGATGATATTTCTTGCCCTTGATCTTGAGTCTTTGACCGTTGTAAATCACTTCCGAGAAGCCCTTATAAGTGCCCTGTAAGTGCAATTTAAACGAATTAAAATCGTACTTACCATAGAGTCCCATCATCTCATAGTTAGACAATGAATTTCGCATACAAGGGACCGGGAAACTCTTTTTCGTTTCCGTGCTCTCGAGCAATTCGTCCTCTGGTTCTTCTTCAAAGATCAAAGTCACGCGTTCGTTATAGATCATACACGCGCCCCCTTTAAATGAATCGAGCGATTCCGCGGGCGTTGTGTTTGACCGCAAGGCCTTTCAATACGGCCTTATGTTCATCTGTTAGATAGCTAGACTCCCAAGTGAAGCTCCGGCCTTCCTCGCTGTCCGCTGTCGCGCCTTCCGAGTTTAGACGGTTGAAGCGACTGACGGCAACGTCTCGAAGGATATAAGCCACGCTTCCGGGCAATTCCTCAAGTGCTGTGTCCGAGAATTGATTGACGTAAGCGATCATACGCTCGAAGCTATCCCGTACAATAAGGGTCAAAAGATCGTCTTGTTCTTGGTCAGCTTTGGGAATACCTTTCAGCAAGCGAAGCTCTTCCGTTACTTGATCGATATTGATTGCTGTCATCGCTCAAGCCTCCTAAAACTAGGCTGCTACCGCTGAAGTTGGAGCTTCGATTGTAGCTTCCACGACACCGTCCGGAATTTCAGCAAAGAGAACGTTAGCGCCAAAGAATACAGACTCGAAAGTCAAGTTATTCAAGTGACGATCACGCGCCACACCGATAAGACCTGTTTCGTCGGTAAAATCCGCAAACAATCCGCCAAGATCACCACCAGCAACGTTTAGGTAAGCGAAAACAAGGTTTTCAACGGCTGTTGTATAGATCTTGCCTTGTGGGCATGACGGCATAACGATAACGTTTTGCATACCGAGGAAGTTTTGCAAGAGTGTGAACCCGAAAACATTTGAAGCGTCAGACGCAACGGCTGTTGATCCAAGGTATTCAGCCACGTCAAGCGGGTTAACGAAAGAAACAAGCGGAGAGCCTTCGAACTCGTTGAAAGTAGTCAATTTGCCCCAGCTATTTGCAAGAGCTTGTTGAAGTCCTTTCCCTTTAACTTTCGTTTTAGTCTTTTTAAGGTAAGCTAGGAAGTCGTCCTTGATTCCGTTTTGAATTTCGCGAAGCAAGCGTGTATCTGCTTCTGTGATAGCGCGTGACGCACCATGACGTGCGATCGCTTCCGCTGATACAGCACGGCGTTTTTTGAACCATTCTACTGTGTATTCTTGGTCTTTCGCGCGTGTCATTTTAGAAAGCGGAATTGTTTCACCTTCAGCGGTTTTAGTTGTGTCAACGTCCGCTGTCCATTTGTAAGTTTGGATCTTGAGGTCATTTGTCAACTCTTGGCGACGTGTAACGCCCAAAAGTCGAAGCAAGTCGTTGATATTTTTAGAAAATTTGTTGACAAAATCAATGGACTTAATTTCGCCAAGATCTGTCATGGTTGTTAGTTTTGTTTCAGCCATATTTTAATAGCCCTTTCTAATTTTTAAATAGTCCAATGTTTGCAGCGATCATTGCTTGACGCTCTTCGTCGTTCTCAATAGCCATGATCTCCGCTTTCGTCATAGATACTGGGCCCGTACCCTTGCGAGGTGCTTTCTGTGTCAAACGTTCATCGACGCGGGCTTCTACTGCTTTATCAAAGATTTGTCGCAAAGTGCCGATCTTCTCTTTTGTGCTTTCCGCTGTCTCATCGATCACAAAATCGATAAACTCGCCCGGAAGTCCTTCTTCGCTCAATAGCGTTTGAGTGGCCACGCGCATTTCTTTGATCGCAAGAGCTCGCTCGCGTTCTTCGATCGCTTGGATCCGTTTCGCTTCCTCTTCTTTTGCGCGTTCGTCTTTGGTCAGCTTTGCGAGGCGTTCGCCTTCGCTTTTGGCCTTTTCGATTGCTTCAGCTTGCTCTGCTTCCCAGCTTGCGCGGGCTTTGGCAACTTCGGCTGCGATTGCTTTTCCAAACTCTGCGCGTGTAAAGGTACGTTCTGCCTTTTCCTGCTTGGTTTCGACTTGTTCTTCTTGAGTGACGTCTTGCTCAATAGCTTCAGTCTCAACTGCTTGTGTATTTTCTGACATATTTTTCCTCCGACGGTTACGCCGTCAATCGATTGTTCTCGCTTTACGTCCGGCGACGAAACAATGCAGCTTTTAACGTCTTCCGCATAGTCTGGACAACAAAAAAAGCGGTCTATTCCCGCTTGCCAAGATACCGGATCACCTCCGATCACTTATCCTTGTCACCTCGTGACTGTTTAATGCTCTTTATGATACCTTCGATCATTCCAGCGATCACGGCCCAGCCTGCTATCACCAAGAAAGCAAAGCAGAAAAGGCCCGCTGTGTACGATACCATATCCCAGATATTAATCATTATCACCCTTTCTTGTTTTGAGCATAAAAAAAGCACCTAGATGATTCTAAGTGCTTAAGTAATGAATTGCGTTTTTGTATTTTTTAACACGCTCATAATCTGTATCAGTAACAGATTTCAAACGCGATAAATCTGAGTTGTGTTTCAAATCAGCAAGTTTTACAACTCTTGCTAAGTTATTAGATTTTACCTTTTCAAGATATTCTTGATAACTTTGACCTTTTTCCTTTGTCAAAATTTGTACTGCTGTAACAACTTCATTTGATAAACCCGAAACCAGTAAATCATTAACAGTTATATCACTATCCTCAATTACATCATGCAAAAGAGCAACAGCTTTTTCTTGTTCAGTTTTGACTTGACTAGCCACATAGAGGGGGTGCTGTATGTAATCAACGCCAGCTTTATCTACTTGCCCTGCATGGGCTTTTTTAGCGATAGCTAAGGCAATATCAATCATGCTGCTACCAACTTATCAATATAAGTAAACGCGTCCTTTTCTGAAATTTCTTCAAAATCCGTGAAGTCGTTGAAAAAGATTTTATTAAACCAATCAATGCTATCAACCCACTTTTTTTCGATGTCAAAGACTTGCATGACACCATCAATTAAACGAAGCACTTGAGCATTGTTCGTCGTTGTGTGGTAGTATCTAATATCTTTCATATCACTTCACCCTCTCTATATTTTTAGGAATCTTAAGCCCATTGCTTAAACCAAGCATTTCTTTAAATAATTTCATGCGTTCTCGATCAGATGTATTCGTATCACGATACTTCTCATATAGCTTATGTAAGGGACCATTTTTCAAGTCAAAACTTTCCCGAGTATGATATTGTATTTCAAAGTTGATTCCGTCTTTTTCAACGACTGTATTCACGCCTTTATACGGCCCGTCTATTAACCAAGTGTTTTTTACCTTTACAACTTTATACCCCTCTGTAATAAGATCTTGTTTCATCTTCGAATACTCTTTTTCAAAAGTATCTGAATTGAAAATAGTCGTATACCGCAAAGCGTCGTTAATTTCACTTGCAGCTTTTGATAAACTTATATTTTCAGTTTGGCTATCTGTTATAATTTTACGAGTTAAAGACTCTACCGTTTTCTTTCGAAATTCAAGCCCAGCAAGTTTGCCCTTGCCGGCAATGCGTTGCATATCGCTTGTGATTTTCGGCTCTACCTTTGAAATATGATCGAAAAGTTGTTTACTGTGGTATTCAGCCGTTCCTTCCCTCATACTTAAATTATACACTTCGTTTGAATTATTTTCAACACTTTCATTCAGTTCTTCTTCAACCGGCATGATCGTAGACCGGCAATTATAATGGAACGGGGGCATATTCACCCCGACTTGCGCGTCCTCTAGCTTATAGAGTTTGTCTTCTTGCGCGATTCGCCGGCAAATTTGAGTTGTCCGATCATCTAGCACGACCAAGATCCGATAGTATTCAAGCCCGGCTTTTTGGTAACGCTTGATAGTGGCCCGATTTATGACAGCCGTCGCGTCGGTCCTTACTAGCGTTTCAGCTCGCGAGCGTGCCACGTTGAATTCTTTTCGAATTTCGCGGGCCATCTCTTGCGGACTGTCTCCACGTATGAAACCTTGTTTGAATACTTCTTTCAGTTTTTGCGCGAGGCTGTCAGTATTGCCCCAAAGTTGCTCAGAATAATTCCGACCATTAAAGGGCGTCTTGATAATCTCTTCAAACGCTGGACGATTGACCGCGCCTGTACGGCCTCCCATTGCCTTTCTATACGCGTATTCCGCGACGTTGAATAAATACCTTTCGAAGCTCTTGTGAAGCGCTCCTGTGAGCACTCCGAGCCTGTGGATAGCTTCCAACTGCAAAGCCTCAATTCTGATCGCTCGAGCTGACGCGTATTGTTGATTCAATCGCTTCAATAGCTCTGGATCCTTTTCGGCTTGCTCACGGTATAGCGTCGCATTATCCACATAGTCGCTAAGATCCTCACCTCGAAGGCGCTTCGTTGCGTCTTGGTAAGTGAGTTCGTGATCTTCAGCGTACTTTGTGTAAAAGTCAAACAACGACTTTTGAAGCCTTACCGCCTCATTGCGGTAAGTTTTTTCTAACTCAGCGAAAAAGTCTATGTCTTTCCGGTCAACGTATTCGAATATCTCCCGGGCGCGTGCTTCCCAGTATTCATCATGGGCGCTTATCTTCAATTTCTTCATCTGTCGCTACCTCGCCGGCTTGTGGCTCGATTCGTGGGAGCATTTCAAGCGCTTTTTCCGTCTCTTCTTTCATACGCTTCAATTCAGCTTCAGCATTGACCCCAGTCACTTGCTCAAGGATCTCGACGATCGTTTGTTCGCTTACCACGCCATAGAGATTTTTCGCAATAGCGACCATTTCAGCGTCATTTTGTGGCAAGTTTGGCGTGAATACAACGTCCGTCTCATTGATAAGATTGTAATTGTCGGAGTCGTTGCCCTTGATCTTCCAGATATTGACCGCGAGACGCAAACGACGCATGAGGCCTTTTTCAAACAAAAGCTCTTGTTTGCCTCGGTAATTATCCGCTGCCATCATCTTATATTTCATAGCTTCGCCCGATTGCGTTCCTGCGAAATTGTTATCTGTCGTGTCTGGCGTGAAGGTAAAGCGTAAGATATCATTTACTAGCCGTTCCTTGTATGCTTCCGCCCCGGCTGTGTCGTATGTTTTAACGAGATAATTCGCGTTTGGACTCGATCCACCCGGGATCGGGTTATCATCGAGAATCAAGATCTTCGCTTTCTTAAAGGCTTGAGATACCGCAAGCCGTCCGTTTGGATTGACGCGACCGTCTTCCATGAAGTCCTTGTCTTCTACGCCCGTGAACGGATTCCCGGAGATAACCAAAAGAGCCTCGTTACTGTCTTGCTGGAAGTTTGCAAGCTCTGACTGTGATAAGTCGTAAGCGTCAATAGAGTCGAGCACGGCTTCGAACGCCCCTGTCCGGTCCGTGTTATTGCTAAACTCATTTACTGGTACGCCATTAAAGAAATGCTCGCTCGTATCCTTGAGATGAAGCGTGTCCGTGTCTTGGTTATCGTCCACATACTCATAAATAGCGTTACTGGTATAGACTTTTACAAAATCGCGTTTGTGTCCGTTACCATAACTGATAGAGTAGTAGTTGATAGCCATCAAAGAACGTTGCTCGTAGCTATCATCGTAAATGACAAACGTCTGTTCTGGATCCATACGATAGAGCTTGACCCAGACCGAACCGTCTTTGTCTCGGTACGCGTTCAAAAGCTCGTAAGCACGGCCATAGATCGCGAGATCTGTCTTGATCGCGACGTTGTGGTCCTTTTCGTTGTTTTGCTTCGAAAACTGGTCAATCTGTTTTTGAATCTCCGCATTTTCGTTCTTATATTCGACCGGGTTCCCCAGCATATAGCCTTGTTCAAAAATAGCAATGTACTTCGCCCAGTCGCTCGCAATCCGATTATCTGCGCTGTATGGATCGCTTTTGTCTTCGCGGTACTTGATATTATTATCGGCGAGATAATAACGCTTGAGCTCTTTCAGTCGGTCCAATTGCTCGGATCTGTGCGTCCCGATATAGTTTTTAAGGCGTTCGATCCATTTCTGGCCTTCGTATTCGATCGTTTCAAAATCTTCGGCCGTCATGATAAATTGACGATTCGCGTTCTCGTCAAAACGCCGTCCTTTTAAGAATTTCAATTTCTTTTATTCCTCCTAGAAATAATATTGCGCGCTTGCCATACGCTCTTTTACTGTGCTGCTTGTGTCGTAGACGTGCTGTGAATAGATCGCGTATCTCACCGCGTCTAATACGTCGTCATGCTCTTTTACTGGTTCGCCCAATCGCTCATTCCAGACGTATTGATAGATCTCATCTTTGAATTTTGTGACCTTGTTTGAAACGACAAAAAAGCGACCAGCTTTCATCAGCTTGGCCACCTCTTCAATTCCAGATAATACCGACTTATACGCATTGAAGCATTTGAGCCTTTCGCGGTTGAATCGTCCAACGTGCTCGGGCCGTGCGCTATCAGCCCAAAAGAATATATCGCCATAGCGCGCCTTAATATCTTTTGCGATCTCTACCCAAAAATCAATTTCTTTATACTGGTGCGCGTGTTCCTCGAGTATATACACATCGCCGGCCTCAGTTTGGCCCACGACCACAATAGAACCCCAGTGTTCATATCCCCAGTCAACCCCCGCGTAAATTTTCGCGAAATGCTCGGGCAATTCGTTTATATACATATCTTCTTTAAAGTCACGATATACCGCGCCTTCACCAATCACCCAACGCCCGTATATACCGCGCTCAGTAAACATACCAGAAGGCGTTGTCGCAATCAAATTATCAACGTATCGTTGATTTAAGAACGTGTTATCAAAGATTGTAAAATGATTCGCGATGATCTTCTCATCATCGGCCTTGTCGATATAATCGACCTTGAGCCAATGTTTTGGGTGATCCGGGTTGGTATCGCATATAATACGCGCGCCATACCCCGAGCAACGCTTTAGAATTTCGTCGAAAACCTCCTTATTCGCGAGCGTGACCTCATTGACGTATGCTCCGAAGGCTGTCATACCCCGGATAGCTTTTAGGCCCGCTATGGACCCCGTAAACGTCGTTACAACGTATACGCCAAAAAGAGTAAAATTCCCGTGTCGGTCAAACTGGAATTCGTGGCCGTAAGCGTCAGTTATCTCGCGTAATATGTTTGTTTGAAGCGTTCCGGACGATACCGCCCCCAGAATATACATCGGAGTTTGAACCCCGACTTTTAACGCGTTCTTCTTTACGCGCTTCAGCTCCATTAAAAAAAGATCATTGTCGAGCTTGGTCTTTCCAGCCCGTACTGCGCCATGGTTTATCATCATGTACCAATCACGAGAAATAGAGCGTCGCAAGATCCCGATCTGCTTATCTGTGTACAGTCGATCAAGTGCCATCTTGTATCACTCCTTCCAGCTTTTCGAAATAATCGGCCATGATATCCTCGGACGCGACATTTCCTTCAAGAGCTTGTTCGCGTTTCTTATTCTCGAGTTGCATTGCCTTAACACGCTCTTTTTGCTCTTTCTTATCAAGGGCGTCTTTCGTGCCTTCGTTGCCGTTCATTTTGGCTAGAAGCTCGATTGCTCGTATATCGCCTTTTAGTGCCTTTTGTAAAAGCACCGTCGCAATTGCTGTCTGATTCGTTGCGCTCAAACCTTTCTCTTCGAGCATTCCTTTTAACTGCGGACTGAAAACGTCCATTTCCAAAATTTGATTGACTTTCTTTTTTAAGTCCGCTTTTTCCCTTCGCGCCTTACCGGAGGCGATACCAGCTTTTCTTGCATTCGCTCGGCGTTCCTCGGGTGTTCGTTGCTCATTTGGTATTAGATTGTCTGCACCAGCCATCGCCTCACTTCCTTACTGTTTATTTTTGTTAGATTGAGAATTTCTCGCCGTTCTTTTTTCTTTTACAAAAAAACAGACTCCCCAGAAAGGAATAGGGGGAGTCTGAAAAGAAAAGTATAGAGTATAGAAATGTCTGGCAAGGGGAAGAACTAAAAGAACCTTACCAAAAGCGGACGGGCGGAATCGAACCGCCGAAACGAAAAAATTTTAAAAAATATAAGGAGATCCCATAACCGAGGAAAGTTTTACGAAAGTAAAAACGTGCTGCTGTTACTGTTGGCTTGGCCCTGTCGTCCGCTGGAAGATCTCCGTTTCTTTCGATCTCCCGATAATACAATTTTACCACCTTTTTTTGAACACTTTTCCCAAATTTTAGCGACTTTTTAAAAAAATACTTGTCACTTTCTTTTCGAGCCCTTCGAAGAACGGTTTGATAACGTTTCGATAGACTGAGTTTTTTGACATAAAGAGCTCGAGGGCCACACCTTCGACGTTCTTTGATCGTGTCACATATAAGCATTTGATCGCCTCCCAGATTGTAAGCTCGCACTCGTTCGTGTACTCTTCTATCGCTTCGGCGAACGTGTACAGCCGAATTAGTTCCGGGTCATTTTCTTTAAGGATCACGTTTTTAAGAGCTTCTGGCGTGTTACTTGTTGACTTGCTTTTAATAAACCAATTCTCATCGAAATTTTGATAAGGGAAGCTGATCTCTTCGATTCGCTCTTTTATCTCTTTATCGAACGGATAGCGTCGAAGCGCGTCTATAAGATAGCCATATCTTGTCTCAATTCGCAAGCGTTCCTCCTTTCTAGCCTCAAGTGGGCTCTAAAATTCTCTTTCGTACACGTCAAAGACTCCGACTTTCTGACTATCACGATAGGCCAGCGCCTCTTCTTTAGTCTGAAATTCAATCTCTTCAAACTTAGTTGAATGATTACAATCCCAGCGGGTACGTTTTAGATATTTTCTAACGACATAAACTTTCATATTATCCCCCGACGCCGTTTTGATCGGCTATTTCTTGTAACTCTTGAGCCATACGTGAATTATAATCATTGTTCAATTTGTTAATAATCACGTCTTGCATGGTATTTTTTTCTTCGATCTTCTCGAGTTCGTCCTTTTGTGTTCTGATTGTCTGTTGTAGCTCGCTATTGCTTGTTTCGAGCACCCGGACCCGTGAGTTAAGGTTGACACATACGGCAATTAGGATAAAAAGGATAAACGCAAAATTCGCACGTATCATCTTATCATTATTCGTCATTGCTTGCCCTTTCTAATATCAGTAGTTGTCAGTTTACTCGCGTTCATCTTGCCGACATTTATATTTAGGTTTTCGTTAATTTTTAACGTTGTTTTATCGTTGGTTTTTCTGCTTCTAAAAGCTATCACACTGGCCCAGATCAAACCAGATAGCCAGACCAGTGCGAGCAGTAGGTATATAAAGTTTTGTAGGGTCATTGTTTCGTTTCCCCCGTCATTCTATTTCTTTCAACTCTTAATTTAAAACTAGTATCATCACCGAAACATACTAGAGCTGTTTCTTCTTCCCACTGACTTCTCGTGTATGGGTATCTGTTTGGTCGTGTCATGTTTACTCCTCATTCATTTCTTTAAGGGTACCCCACATACCTTTATGTAGGTTTGTGATATTCTTCATGTACTGCTTTCTTGCTGGAATACTCTTAAAATCCCACCACTCAGCACCATCATACTCATAACGCTCAATCCACCAGTCTTCACCAACTAACACAAGGTCTTTTGGTACACGTTGAGCACCATAGCCAGAATCATAATTTGTATCCCTTGCCACTGTTTCAAAGTTTTTTCTTGTGATCTCAAAATCATCACCTTGGATATACAAAACATCATCCAGTGTTTTACCATATTTTTCTAAAAATTCTACTGTTTCATCTAATAAATTTGTACTCATTTTGTTACCTCCAACAATTCCGGATTTTCGTAGATATTGCCGATGATTTTCTCATCACCAGTCCAAGCATACCCCTCTCTTATACCTTTTAGATATATAGCAGGCATACCTCCAATGTAAGTACCACCATATTCTTTTTCTATATATACTTCATGAAGGCAACCTCTTGTACATTTAATAATATCTCCGACAAAAACTTCCTTCCCGTTCTTATCAAATAGACCTGTGGATTGCATGAGTTCCACTTCTTCAGCCCCGCGGTAGAAGGTTATAGCGTCCCCAATAAAATCAAATTCACCACAAGCCCAATGAATCTCGTCCACTTCATACATTTTTTTGTAGGTCTTATCCCACGCTCTAAACTTTGGAATCATTCTGTTACCTCCTCAACTTCAAACAGCGGGCTATCAAATACTTCTCCAAACCCAGCTTCTTCTAGCTCTTTGCGAGTGTGTTTGATAACAATACTTTTCCCCCCACTAGCCATAAGACTCCAATAACCTTCATCTGGAATATATGCCAAATAACAAAACAGAGCTCTCAAATTTTTCATCTTCACCAAATACCGCTTCTCTTTTTCGACCTCGTAGCCGTCAAGCCATGCACGGGCGAAGGTTTCTTGGTTTTTATCTTTATAAAACCATTTTAGAAGATCATCACAATCCTCATAACCAATGCCTTTCATGGCATCAATCAAATCCCAATCACAATCTTTAGCATATTCAATATAGTCAGCTACGATCTGCGGTACTGTGACTTTCTGCGGTTCGTCTAGTTCCCGTAAATCATCTAGAAAAATTAGACGAGCGATTTCTGCTCCTGGATCCGTACATACACCTTCAAGCTTTTCGTATTTCTTAATTAACTCCTGATTATTCATATTTAGATTCCTCACATTCTTCAAAATCATCAATGATAATATAGTTAACATTTTTTGGGTTTGCGTAAAAATTTCGAATTATCATCAATCTTCCATCGACAAACTGAGTAACGATTTCTGTCAGTTCATCTTGAGTAAAATCTTCAACCAAGAATTCAGATTTTTGTGAGTTTGAAAAACCAATTGTGATTTTTTTGTACTTTTTCATCTCTTGTTTATTCATCTTCTTGCTCCCTCTAGTTCGTCCTATTCAAAATTTTTAGAGTGTCCTCGTAGCTCAGATTTATCTTGGCTCTTTGTGTCTCGTATACAAAACCTTTAGGGATCCTAAAATTAATGATAGTGCTGTCATGTTCTCTTACAACCGTGTAGATGTATTTAAAAAGCTCTTTTCTGATAGCGATATTTGGAAATACTACAAGTTCCGACTTATTTCCACTATCCGACTTTTTTGAGTTTTCAAATCCCGAATATGGGTATTTTTTAGGCTTCATCTTCTTGCTCCTCACTATATTTTTCTACCAATTCGTCCAACCAAGACCACTCATTAACATCATCAATCGGCTCGACATCTCTTGCTTGCAACCAAGCCGAGAAATTAACCACATTATCAATATAGATTGTGTCAAAATCACCCCAATCCCAAACAGTCAGGTTAATATTTGTTTGGTTTCCGTTTTCGTCTTCAACCGTGATCGAACCATTTTCAACCCAAGCAGTCCCAAAACATAATTCACAAGTACCTGTCTGTTCTTCCTGCACGTCTGATACATAATCAATAACTTTATACTTCATTCTTCCACCTCTTCCACTTCTACGAGTGGGCTTTCTAATAGCCACCCGATCCCTTTTAGATTCAACTCGTCGATCGTAAACGACTGCTTAAATTTTAATTTGTAACGTCGATCATCATCGAGCTCGATCATGTATGTTTTCGTTGTCTTATTGAATCGCTTCGAATTGCAAAGCAGGCTCCGCAATGACTCAATCTTTCGGCCAGTTTGATCTGCGATCTCTTCCATCGTGCCAAACGCGATCAGCGTATCATTTTTATAATACGCGAACGTGCGGACTTTCATTTCTGATCCCAATAATTCCACTTCGTCGATTCCGAAATAATCGCATATAGCCTCGATTCCTGTCCGATCGGGTACGCGATCCCCGCGTAACCAATAATCGATTGTGTTATAGGACCAGCCCAGTTTTCTTGATAGTTGGGTTTTCGTAACTCCCTTTTCGTTCATCAAGCACCTAAGGTTCTTTCTTAACTCCTCGCGCTGCTTTGGACTATATTTCACGTATTCCATTATTCGGCCTTCTTCCCCATTCAAAGATTTGCACGTCGTATTTTTTGCCATCGACCGTAATCAATTCACTAGCTCCACGCACATCTTCTCTGCCTTCGATTTGTTTTATGAGTTTGACGCAAGTTTCACCAAGAGATAATTGACTTTCTATTTCGTCGTATCTCTTATTTTCCATCACCCCAATAACTTCATAGTACGTTTTCTCTTTCATTGTGCCACTCCTTCCGCTTGCTTTTCTAACCATTCAAACAAGAGCCCGAATTGCTTGACGACTAATTCGTCGTCATGGTACTTTTTGCAGATTTCAGCGATCGCGTCCACGGTCCAGAACCAATAACGCTCGGAACCGAATCCCAAAGTCTGGGCCACTTGGTTATTTCGTGCCATAAAGTCCGGAAGCTCGACGCTAAAGAAATGTATATAATTCATCGTCCCACTCCTCAACTCTGACATAGATCCCCACGACCTCGGACCAAAACTTCTCAGCGATCTCGCTTGCGACCTGTGCGTCATTTTTCCAAAACCCCACCTCACTCATGCAATCCTTGAATAATTTTTGAAGATTGTCCGTGTCTGGTGCGGTCGTCTTGTATTGTCCGTTGCGTACTCCCTCAATCATCGGAAAGCACCATTTGACCGTGAGCCGGATCGGCCCTTTCATTTTGTCTGGTGGTACATGACGCGCAAGTAAACTCTCAAATTTTGCTCGAGCGTTTTTCAGCTCCACCGGTTCGTAAAAAATCGGCTTGCCATTTCTGACGTTTACTTTTTTTTGCTGGTGCGTTGTTGTTGGAATTTTTTTCATCGGCAAAAAGAACTCAATCATAGACAATCCTTTCTACTTTCTTCTAATATTCCAAGAGCTCTGCTTATTTTGCCTAAAATACTTGCATAAGATAAAGCAACTTCGATAGGTTCGTTTTGCTTACTCAAGAAAATCTTAGCAGAACTTGTGTCTATCTTTTCAACCATAATTATATGATTGACATTTATATATTTTCCTTGTACTGCAATAAACATTTTTATTTTACCTTTCTTTTTTTTTTTATTTTTCGCGCTTAGTCCATGACCCTTGTATATGACAGGGTGCGTTTTAAGCAACCCTGTCTATACAGGTATGGACATGATGGACGACAGGACATTATCTATATATATAATATATAGTTGTCTGTCTCTGGACACGACCACGTTTTTATGGTGTTGTCTGTCCTTTTTGAGACAAAGACACGACCATAATTTTATGGTGTTGTCTTATTCGGACACGACCACGTTTTTATGGTTCTGTCGCATTTTCTTTATTTAAAATAGTGAGCGTATTTTTATCGAACCAGTATTTTTTTGATGTTTTTAACCGTCTTTCAACAGTTTTTATAGACGTTCCTAAATATTCAGCTACCTCTTCTTTCGATGGCGGCTCGCCAAAATTCGCGTTTTCAATAGCTTCGTCGAACTCTATGAGTTTTTGTTTTTTGTCTTCCTTTGCATTCTTTTTGCGAGTTTCTTTAGCTTTTATCCACCCGGGCTTGTTTTCTTCAAGCTCGATATCCGCCAAAACTCCCGAATCGTCCAGAAAATGTACTGGATAGCTAAACCACATATTGATAGGTTTAAACTTGGCAAACTCCCGAAGAGTGCCTTCCACGCGCCACGCTGTCGAAATTTCGATCGCTCGACGGGCTTGTTCGATCTTATCCGTCCAAGGCTTACGATCGAGCACGTTTGGAATCGCTTGTTCAAAGTGTGTCCGCATGATCGCGGGGCTTTGGAGGTCGTCAAGGCTCACTTCATCTTGATAATATCCAAGGTTGCACGTTTGCAAGGCCTCTTTGTATATCCGAGTGGCCGTGTGGTTGATCCGTTGAGTAAATAGTTCCCCTGTGACGTCCAATTCTACTAAGTCGATAAGAGCGTCCGGATCTCGAGCGAATACGCCCGACCCGCTGGCCCGATCCATTGATTTCTTGCCCCCTTGAGCACCTTTTGAATGATGGTGGCAATAGATCACCGAGCAGCCAAGCTCTGTCGCTACTTTGTCGAATTGATTCGTAAAGTGCGCCATCTGGTCCGCGCTGTTTTCATCACCCGTCAGAACCTTATAGATCGGGTCAATGATAACCGCGATATAGTTCTTTTTGAGTGATCGGCGGATCAATTTCGGAGCGAGCTTGTCCATCGGTACAGTCTTCCCGCGTAAGTTCCAGATATCAATATTTTGGAGATTGTTCGGCTGAAGCCCCATTGCTTCGTACACGTCGCGGAATCTGTGAAGACATGACGCACGGTCTAACTCAAGATTGACGTATAGGACCTTACCTTGTGTACAATTCCATTCAAGCCATTTCTTGCCTTCTGCGATTGCGATTGACATTTCAATTAGGCTGAAAGACTTCCCGGCCTTGGACGGCCCAGCGATCAGCATTTTGTGCCCTTGGCGGAGCACACCTTCGATCAGCTCGGGCGCGAGCTCTGGGAGGTTGTCCCAACTATCGCCCAGCCCTTCCGGATCTGGAAGATCGTCGTTAAGATCTTCGATGTACTGATACCATTCTTCCCAATTTCTTTTTCCGATATTGGTATCAACTAAAAATTGCTTTTGTCCGTTTCGCTCGAAGCCCGGCATACGGGACAAGCGCGACGGGTTGCGGTTTTGCGTATCGACTGATATTCCGTTCTTTTGGCATATCTTATATAAGTAGTCAACGCGCTTTCTGTATTCGTCGTAATTGCCCGCGTCCACTTTCACGATAGCGTGTAAGGACTTGTTCCCGCTGTACACAAGGGCCACGATCGGCAATTCAAGCTCTTTATAGATCGCATTTTGTTTCTCTACGCTCATGCTGTCCGATTCAACGAGGGCGTACCGATAATCGGTCACGTTCTCGTTTTTGGCTCCTTTGCCGTCGAGCGGATTGAAGCGAATCCACGCGCCCGCTTCCTTGTGATAGTCTCCGAGGACCGCCCCGATATCGCCGTTACACTTGGAAAGCTGCTCAATCAGTTGCCCCGCTGTCCGGTCGTAGGCTCCCTTCGTTGGAAGCCATTTCTCGATCTCGCCCGTCTCGTCGTTTACTTTTGGATAAGATTCAGTAACGTAACCGACATTTTCGGACGATTCAAACAAGGCCTCAAGGTATTTAATAATCTCTTGTACTGGGTTCCAGTTTGTAGGCTCATGAATCTCTTTCCCCTCGATCCAGTTCTTATCAATGACGCGATAGTCCCGATCGATTGTATCGTTCCAGTCGAGCTCGTGAGCTCCCTCGCTATCGCTT
This sequence comes from Streptococcus sp. 27098_8_186, assembly GCF_041432055.1. NCBI lineage: Bacteria > Bacillati > Bacillota > Bacilli > Lactobacillales > Streptococcaceae > Streptococcus > Streptococcus sp. 27098_8_186. Next base: position 10,155 of record NZ_JAPVYV010000012.1, on the reverse strand, counting down.
GAGTACGGGTTTACCCAGCCGTGATCTTTTGCGAGTTGGACAATTGTCCCACCCGTAACAATCGAGCCCGCTTCCTCGTTGAAGGTGTCCCATTTTTTGAAACACTCAAATTTACGATACCGCGCCGGATCTCGTAAGGACCATTCGTCCCAGTCAAAAGCTGTGTATCCTTCATGTTTTAAGGCCATTCCGACGTTTATCCATTCTTGATAAGATAGAATCGAGGGGTCTATATGGTCTAATAGTGGTAATAGGTCAAATTCTCGTTCGTTATTCATGCCCTTCCTTTCTAATTTGGTACATATTCGCTCGCTCTGATCCCGTGCGGTATTCTCCACCCGTTAGCGGCGATACGATCGATCATATTTCTTGCACTTTCAAAGTTCCACATTCCAACATTTCGGAAGCCTCGACTTTCGAGGAAGCGGATCTGTTTCGGTGTCGAAAGCCCTTCGTTTCTGCGCTTGTTCAAGCGATCAAGCAAGAGATTTGCTTTTCCTGCATTGCCCACTTCGTCGGTAAATATCCCGTACTTCTCGAGGGCTTTGAGTTGCTTTTCAGACGGCGGGGCCATCTCCCAGCCAAAATTCGGAACATAGCTCGAAAGATCTTCGGCATGAATTGACATTTCGAATTGAAGCGGATCGACGAGCTTTCTCTTGCGTTTCCGCATTTCTGCGAGTTGTTTCGCGAGGGCTTCTTCGCGTTCTGCGACGACGTCTTCCGCGCTCTTAACTTCCATCTGCTCAAGGTCAATCACGACGCCCGTTTCTTCTTCCATGTTCTCGACCATCTTCTTTGTGACTTCCGGGCTCTCGCTTATCAAGTGAGCCGGGCGACAAAGTTCGTGCCGTTCCGTGTGCCATAAGAAATCAAGAAGAAGGAGCTCTTCTTTTCCGGGGAAAAGACGCGTCCCACGTCCCACCATTTGAGAATAGAGCGCCCGGACTTTCGTCGGTCTTAACACGACCACGCAATCAACCGACGGGCAATCCCAGCCTTCCGTGAGTAACATTGAATTGCATAGGACGTTATAACGACCCTTTTCGAAGTCTTCGAGCACTTCGGCCCGGTCTTTCGATTCGCCGTTTACTTCGGCTGCTTTAAATCCTCGCTCGTTTAAGATATCGCGGAATTTTTGGCTTGTTTTGACAAGCGGAAGAAAGACGACTGTCTTCTTATCCTTGCAATACTTGGCCATTTCGTCCGCGATCTGTACGAGGTACGGATCGAGGGCCGTACCGACGTCGCTCGCTTTAAAATCACCCGCGGACATTGAAACACTTGATAGATCGAGATCGATCGGAATCGTTAAGGCTTTAATTTTGGAAAGATATCCTTCTTTTATCGCCTGTACGAGCGAATACTCATAAGCCAAACTATCAAAGTAAGAACCGAGATTTTTCATATCACCACGGTCTGGGGTGGCCGTGACTCCCAAAACTTCCGAGTCTTTGAAATGGCCCAGCACTTTTTGATACCCGTCAGATATTGCATGGTGCGCCTCGTCGACCACGATCACGTCGAACCAATCGGGCGGGAATTGACTTAAACGTTTCTCCCGTTGCATAGTCTGGACCGACCCGACAACGACGCGATACCATGAACCTATAGACGTGCTTTCAGCCTTTTCTAATGCCGTACCAAGGCCCGTCGCGGTCTTGAGCTTGTCGCTTGCTTGATCTAACAATTCGGATCTGTGAGCGAGCACTAAAACGCGCTTACCCTCTCGGACTTGATCTTCAATGATCTTTGAAAATACGACGGTTTTCCCCGTTCCAGTCGGGAGGACTAGAAGAGTGCGTTTCCGACCTTCTAGCCACTCACGCTGAACGGCTTCCCTCGCTTCTTGCTGATAGGGTCTTAACTCCATACTTTAGAACCTCCTTATTAGAACGGCCCTCCTGTGAAGCCTCCCTGTGGTTGTGCTGGTTGTTCTGGTTGATACTGTGGCGCTGGTTGTTGTTGGTATTGTCCCGGTTGCGCGTTCAAGACTTTCGTATAGTCCACATCTTCGGCGTAAATCATACCTTTCACTTCGTTGTACTTGTTGTCGTTGTATTCGCGAGAACCAACCTTACAAACTCCGACTTTTCCAATAATCGCGTTCCAATCCATACGAAGGGGCTCACCTTTGCGTTTTTGCCCGATAGCTCCAAAGAACGCTGAAAGCATACCTTCTGTTGAACTGTGTAAGAAGAGATTGTGGCGCAATTCCGTTTCGCCTTCGTTCGCTACGATAGTAAGGTGTACTGTTGCTTTATTACAAGCTGGCAACTTGCCGGGATTTTGAGGGTTCGGCGTGTGACGTCCGCGGTCGTACTCTTTAACTGTGAACCAGTATAGACCATCTGGTAGAAAGACAAATTCGGAGTCTTTTTGTAAAGTGTCGTTCCAGTCAAGCTCGCGTTCGAAGTTGTTGTTAAATTGTTGTTGTGTCATGGTAATTTCTCCTTTAATTCTTATAATTCGTTAGTGTTAAATGGTAATTCCGGATCTTTCCGGACTTGATTCTGAATGACGTCCAGTGTAGCGTCCCAATTCGCAACGATCATATCCCAGTAATTGCTTGGGAAGTTTTCAATCGGTGTCCCCATCGGGAAGTGTCCGCGTATATACGCGACCTCTTGCAATTCGTTTTCGGTCACGTTGTTCGGAGCCATTAAGTCGATCAACGCTTGTGGCAAGAGTCCAGATTGTGGAGCTCGTCCCATTTCTTGGGCCACCTCTTGAGCAGCCTCTTGTAATTGCTCGTTAATGTTTTGCTTTTGTGGCTCTGGTGCGGGCTGTGGCTCTGGTTGTGGAGCTGGTGCCGGTTGTTCGGTTGGTACGGGAGCCGGTGCGTTGAAGATATGGGCCACGCTCTCAAACGTAAACGGGAGCTGATCTGGCAAGCCGTGACGATTTTTCGCGTCCCACGCTGGCCGGTGGTTCGTGTACATGACACGTTCGCCCCCTTGGGCTTTCTTTTTGCCGGTGTCTGTGGTCATGACGATTGTCTTATAATTCGCAAAGAGCACCATATCGGCCCATTCCTTGACCAGTGGGGCCGTCTTTGAGCTGGTCTTTTGCCCGAGCTTTAATTCGTATCGGTCATAAGACCCCATTTCGTCCGGCTGTTCAAATTTCTTGATTTGTGCGTGGGCTGTCAGAATGACATTGATCCCGTTGTCCACAAGCTCTGACAAACTATTTAATAGACGCCCGATCTCTTCTTGGACGTATGTATAACCCTTGCCCCAGCCGAAATCTTCGATCCCGTTTTTTTGGTGCTGTGCGCATACATAATCGACCGCGAGCTGTTCGGCCCAATCGATCGTATCAATGACTAGTGTCTTACACGCGTCCGGGTTCGCCTTGATAAACGCGATCTCGTTTTTAAGCATTGCCCAGCTTGTGGGCTTGTCCATACGGGCCACGTCCATATTATCCGTTGATCCTTCCGTATCGATGAATACTGGATCCGGGAATTGACTCGCAAAGCTAGACTTTCCGATCCCTTCCGGGCCGTAGATCACGACTTTCTGAGCCCGTGCCTTCCTTCCTCTTGTAATTTGCATTTTTTTAGTCCTCCTCGTCGTTATCTGCTAAAAGGCCACGAAGAAAGTTTTCAAAATGTTTGCGTTTTGCTTCTTCGATCTCATCTGTCAGATCTTTTGGCTCTTTGCCGTCGAGCGTTTTGAGCTCATACGTTGCTGTAACTTCGAGCAGTTCACCTTCGAACGCTTCAGCGACTTTATACATACGGTCACCCTGCTTTTCAATAGATTCTACGCTATTGTTTGCAGCGTCTCGCAAGTCGTCGGTCCACTTTGAACTATAGGCCAAAGCTCGATTATTGTTTTCATACTCCTGTAAAAAATGTCCATTTTCTTTGTTACGAATAACGATAAATTTTTCTGTTTTTTTCATGATTTTTCCTTCTTTCTGTTAAAAGCCACTTTGCCAAGTTGGCGCGACTGTTTCTTGTGCGCCGTTTGTTGCCCCGTTTAGAAGCCCATTTTCAAAGCTCTCGGGTTTGATACTGTAACCGTCCTCGATGATAACGGAGCACTCCCCGCCCGTTGAAACGCGTGTCGCGATAGCTTGCAAGCCTTCTTGCTCTAGCCATGCGCCGAATTCTGCGAGTGTGATCTGGTCCATCTGTTCTAACTTGTCAATTAAGACGAAGCCACAATCCGGCTTGAGCTTGCGGACGATAGCCGTTGCCACTTGTAATTGTTGCGAGCCGGACATATTATCCCAGCGTTGACCCAAGTATAAGAGCTCGCCATCGTCCACGGATAAGCCCGGAAGCGGTAAGTCTGCATTTGTGAGCAAGTCTGTTTTTTGCTTGCGAATTCCTTCGATAACAAGATCTAACTCGCGATACTGTTCGCGGTAAACCTTCGCGTCCTCTTCTGCCTTGTCTTTGTCAAGGTTTGCTCGGACTTTGAGGTTGATCTGCTCAATATTCGCGATACTTTCTTCTATCTCTTGCGTCGATTCGTCGATCAGATCTTGCGCGTCTTTACGAGCAATGTCCAAGTCTTGAGCGAGTCCTTGCTCTTTTTCTCGAGCTTCCTTGAGCATATCTTCCAGACGCTCAACGTTTGCGAGTGCCCCTTGATAGTCGTTTTCAATTCTCGCTAGATTCTGACGCTTGCGAGCATTTTCGCCATTTCGTCCAAGGATCTCTTGTTGTTGCTGAATTAAGTCCGCGATTGAGACGAGTTCTTTCGGTGCGTCTGGATAATACGGCTGCTCTTTGGCAAACTTTTCTTTTTGATCCGCAATAACGCCGATCGCGTGCCGTTCTTGGTACTTGGTCTTCTCTTCCATTTCAAGCTGAACGAGTTGATCACCTACCCCGATAATTTGCAAGAGCGTTGTCGCTTTCTCCTTGCTCGTCATTTCCATAAACTTTGGAAGATCAAGAGCGAGCTCTTCAACAAAGCTATCAAGCAATTTCTGACCGGCCTTGTTTCCGCTTGGATCAATGACTTTTAGATCGCTATTTTTGCCCTTGCGCTCAACAATAAGGCCATTTGATAGCGTGATTTTTAGACTTGGGGGAATCGTTGATCCCTCGCGTTGAGGTTGCGAAGGTTTGTACTTGTTACCACCCAAGGCCCACGCTATCGCGTCGAGTACACTTGTTTTGCCTTGGTTGTTGTTCCCCCCGACGATTGTCAGCCCTTTTGCTGACGGCTCGATTTTGACCGCTTTAACGCGTTTGACGTTTTCGATCTCGAGCTTATTGATTGTTACCATTTCTAACCTCTCCTTTCAGACGAGCGAGTTCGTCAAGTAGTCGTTCTTCCCGCTCAAGTGTGGCTTTTAAAATTTCGGTTTGTTGTAGATTGATAAACCACAAGCGGTCGAGTGCTTCCGTTTGTTGCTCAATTTTTCGGGCTTTCTTACCAAACATGAAACGGTACCTCCGGCGATTCAGTATAGAGCTTCATAGTTTTTCGACGGTTTGCGAGTTCGTCTTCGTATTGCTCAATGACTTGCGCGTTATGCTCTGGAAGCCCTTCTTCGATAGCTTTTAATGTTTCAGTTTTTGCGATCTTCATTCGTTTCTTGTGGTCCTTCCACGATACGATAAGGCCAGCGATGAAGCACACGCCCCCGATCGCGACTGTTCCGGCAACTTGCCCAGAAATAATAATTTCATTCATTTTAAATACTCCTTTTCTTTTTCTAAAATTTCGTAAACGTCCCGGACGTCGTACATTTTCTTTTTTCCTTGTTTTCGAAACGCGAGCCCTCGACGTTCTAGCTTTTTAATGTAACCATGATCGAAGCCGAATTTTTTCATCAAGGCTTTTTGATCTAGTGGCATTTGTTTTTCTTCTATTTCTTTTTTCAACTCGTCTCTCACGATATCCACGATCGATCTGAGATAGACTTTCGCGATCTCGTCTGAGATCAAGGGTGGCAAGTATAGCTCCTCCATTTCTTCGTTCCTCCAATTGTGCGGGCAAGCACTTTCTGATATAATTAAGGTAGATATTTTTTCAAGCGTCGGATTCTTTGTCCGGCGTTTTTTGTTACCGAATTTTAAAATCTTCAATCACTCGGGCGACAAATCGATGTGCTTGAGGATTTTTCAGTTTTCCGTTCAAAATGTTCGTCACATCTTGGCGTGCCATGCTGTACTGAACAGCAAGAGTTGCAATTGTTAGATTATTTTCTTTTAGGTAATCCAAAATTTTTTGACGACCGTTGTCCATATTTGGCATGTACTCCCCTCCTTTCTTTGTAAGTGAAAATAATGAATATTTTTTACGGAAACTGTTGTCTGCCCTAGCTTTTAACAAATAACACCTTTACAAACCTTCTTACTTTTCATATAATGAAACTACCTTTGTTAACAGAAAGGAGCTGATCCATATTGGCAGAATTTTTGAAAGGTACTGTGTCTCAGTAGTTAAACTCTATTTCTGGTCTGGTTGCCAGCAACGACAAGCAAGAGTCGTAAAAATAGGTGCGAGTTCAGTCGTGGGAGGTAGCCACGTTAAAAAGCGCAACTTCTCGTAGACCAAAGTCCCTAACTATTTCAACTGCAGTGCTGGGGGCGATACCAGCGAAGTGTTGGCGGTTACCGCTATTAGCTTGAGCAGAACAATTTCCGTAACGTATTCCAGATAGCGGCTGGGGTACGTTTTTTATTTTTGTAAGAAAATGAGTTAGAATTTTATAAAACGCTTGACAACTTTCACCCAAAAGGTTAAAATGAAAGCACGGTTAAAAACTTGATAAAACCTTATATCTATCAACTTATTCGCTCGCCAAAGCTATTTATTTTAGATAAGTTTTACTTCGTTTTTTACTAACTCACTAACTTACAAAAACTATTTTACACCCAATTAGGTGTCTTGTCAACAGTTTTACACCTAAAAAGTTGAAATATTTTTTGTTATGCTTCTGAAAGGTTGATTTGACAATGTTTCCGACATACGAAAAAATTAAAGAACTTGCCGATAAAAGGGGAATTTCTCTCACGAAACTAGAAGAGGATTTAGGTTACAGCAGAAATACACTCTATAAGTTGAAATCTCAAAGACCTAACGCTGAGAGAATATCGGAAATCGCTGACTACTTCCAAGTCAGCACCGACTATCTGCTAGGTAGAACAGACAATCCACGGATCGCATCGGACGAAACCATCGGTGGGTATACCTCTGAGGATCTGCGCAAGATGGCTGAAAACGCCAAAACATTTGACGGCAAGCCACTTACAGAAGAAGATATTGACGCGATTCAAAACATCATAGAAATATACTTGAGAGGTAGATAGCCTATGACTATTGAAGAGTTAGTTGACTCACACGGTGCTATACTAGCTTACTTTGATAATGACTTGTGGCCACGGCCCGGAATGATCTTATCTGATATGAAGATCATTTTCGTTAATAAATCACTAACTAGGGAGGCCCAGAAACGCGTTATTTTGCACGAATTAGGCCATTTAGAGCACACGACGGCCGAATATACCATAAACCCGATCAAGTGCGAAAATGAAGCCAATAGGGCCATGATTCACGCGCTATTAAAGGAAGAGTTAGAAGCTGGGGACGCGAGCGAGTTTAACTATGTGCATTTTATGGAACGCCATAAACTAAAAACTACGGCCGATGAATTAATGGTAATAGATGAATACTATCGATTAGTTGGATAGAAGGAGAAAAAAACATGGACTTTAACAAAATCAAAGATTTCGCAAAAAAAGCAACTGAAAAAACAGCGGACGGAATTTCTTCGATGAATGAAATGAGAAAAAAAGCTGCTCAAGAAACAAAGATTTCATTCGGAAACACAACGATTCGAAAGACAATCGACGGACAATATTATATCGGTTTTTATTCAGACGCTCCGGAGCTATTTGAATTTGAAGGCTTTCAATTTGAGGGCTCTACTATCATAGAACGCACAAAAACGACCGGGACGACCAAACAAAAGGGTAAAAAAGGGAGCGCGCTTTTAGGAGCTGCAATTGGTTCAGCATTTAACCCAGTTGGTACAATTGTAGGTGGCGTGATCGGTGCGTCTGGAAAACGTAAAGGTAAAATAGATTCGACCTCTGTCACTACTACAGAAGAAAAACCCGGACTTGCTAAGTTGTACTTGCGGAATACCAAAACAAACGAAGTTAAGACAATTAAAGCCAAGATCACCAACGCGCAAGCAGATAATATTAAACTGTTTTTCGAATAAACAAAAAAGCCCCGAGGCAAGCCACGGGGAAAACATGATATAAGTTAAGTATAGCAAAATCATTTCGTTCTTTCAATTGTGCGGGCAAGCCAACGGAGGAAAGACATGATAAAAAAATATACAACTAAAAACGGGGAGACTCGTTACTTATTTCAGACCTATCTTGGAATTGATCCCTTGACTGGCAAAGAACGGCGAACCACGCGCCGGGGCTTTAAAACCATGAAAGAAGCTAAACAAGCCGAAAGGAATTTGCTGCTTGACGTGGAAGAGAACGGCTTTTGTAACGTCTCCGAGAAACAAACATTCGAGGCCGTGGCCCGATTGTGGCTTGAAAGCTATCAGACGACCGTCAAACCCACCACATACCAAAACACAAAAAGCTATCTCGACATTTTGATAAAAGATTATTTTAATAATATCTTGATCGAGAATCTAACTGTTTTAAGGCTTCAAAAGATCACAATCGAATTAAGTAAGCGGTACTTGAATTATACGGTCCATCTATCAGTTATTAATCGCGTCTTAAAATATGCTGTATTGCTTGATATTATAAAAGCAAACCCACTTGATAAAGTGATAAGACCAAAACAACAAGAAAAGAGAGAAAAAAAGAAGGCTTTAACTAAAGAAGAGCTGACCGAATTTCTTGATCTGGCCGAGAAATACGCCTCCCACATCTTATTTGTAGCGTGGTGGACTCTCGCTTATACTGGTTTGCGTCGTGGGGAGCTCTTGGCCCTCGAGTGGTCAGATATTGACTTCGAAAATCGAACCTTACGCGTCGAGCGGACTCTTGTCAGAATATCTGGTCAACTATCCACCCAATCACCAAAAACGAAAAAGAGCCGGCGCATGATAACGCTGGACCCGCGCACGATCGAAATTTTGAAGAATTGGCGACTAAAACAGAAAAAAATCTTATTTAAAAACGGGGCTGGAAAGAGTGAACTCGTATTTTCAAATTCTTCGGGTGGCTATCTTACGGAATCACGCTTACGGGACGAGCTCCGAAAGTTTTTGAGAAAGCACGGCTTACCAATTATTACGGTCCACGGCTTACGACACACACACGCAAGCATACTCTTTGAAGCTGGAATCGAAGCAAAACAGATCGCGGACCGCTTGGGCCACTCGCGAATACAAACGACGCTCGATATGTACACGCATATAAACGATAACCAACGTTACGCGGTTGCTGACCGCTTGCTCGATTTTCTGGAAGCGTGAATCGTATTCAATCTCGTATTCACTCGCTAGTTGATCGCCGAAAATCCCTATAATAAAGGCTTTGAGCGTGTATAATGCTTTTGTAACATAAATATGGAAGAGAACCTATAGGAAATTCACAATATTTCTTGAATCACCAGCTTTTTAAAAATAAAACGGAACCCTCCTGATTATATGGAGCAGGAGGGTTCTATAAACTTTTATAATTATGCAAAAAAGAAACCTGTGTTTGTTTCACAAGTCTGGTCTTAATAGGGTAACTGACGACAATAAGGGTGTGAAGTTCTACCGCTCCAAACCCTACTATATTCCAATTTAAAGTGGATTCATTCCCCTTGTTGCCGGCAGTTTGAAAGATCAAATTGCTTTACTAGTATACTGTTTTCTCTACTTCAAGTCAATGGAATTTTACTGAAACTAGTAACCGAATGAAATGAGTAATCAAATAATTCCTGAAACATTTCACAATATATATACAATTTTTTCTAAGCTTTTAACACCAAACAAAGAGGCCTTGCTCTTTCGAGCAAAGCCTCTTCCTGTTGGATCTAAAATTGTCACCTCATCAACAAGTTTGTCGATGTCACCTCAATTTTAGTCTTCGCGTTTTTTGCGTTTTGCAAGTCCCGCAAGGCCAACCATACCAAGTGCAGCACCTAACAATGCAGCAGATGCTGATTGTTCTTCACCAGTTTCAGGAAGTGCTGGAGCTGGTGGAGTTGT
>NZ_JAPVYV010000011.1:0-53734 GCF_041432055.1 Streptococcus sp. 27098_8_186 | reverse complement strand
TGTTTGTCAAGAAGGGGGTTGGTTGGTCGTTGCATCGGGTAAAAAGAATTGGTATACTAGTAGAAAGAAAAAAGGAGGATGCTGTGACCTTTCGAAAATTACGTCTATTAATGTCCAAATATGGATTTAGTATTTTGTTTATGGGCTTTGAACTATGGGCATCCTTTGCGGCCTTCTTCTGGCTCAATAGATGGTTCCCGCATTGGCTATCTGTTGCAGTCATTGGGCTCTTATATGTGTCGACGATTCTAGCTATTGTTAATCGAAATACCCCGCCTGAAAATAAGGTTACCTGGCTCTTGATTGCGGTCATTCCTGTCTTTGGATCACTCTTGTATCTCATGTTTGGAGAGCGGCGTTTGTCCAAGAAGGAAATGATCCAGTTGGAAAATATGGAGTCCATGAAGTTTCGAGAGGACAATAGTCATCAGTTGCGTAAGGAGCTCAAGCAAGAAAGCAAGGCTGTCTATGGCTTGGTTAAGTCTATTTTATCCATGGACCACAATGCGGATCTCTACAATGGGACGGCATCGACCTTTTACCCTCTAGGGGAGGAGATGTATGCGCAACTACTAGAGGATCTGCGAGCAGCGAAAAAATTTATCTTCATCGAGTTTTACATCATTGACGAGGGCTTGATGTGGAACAGCATCCTAGAGATTTTAGAGCAGAAAGTGAAAGAGGGGGTTGAAGTCAAACTCCTTTATGACGATATCGGCTGTATGGCAACCTTGGCTGGGAACTATACCAAACGGTTGCGAAAGATGGGGATTGATGCCCATAAGTTTAACAAGGTGATCCCCCGTCTAACAGTGGCTTATAACAACCGAGACCACCGCAAGATTCTGGTCATTGATGGGCAGATCGGCTATACGGGTGGTGTCAATTTGGCAGACGAGTACATCAACCACATTGAGCGGTTTGGTCACTGGAAGGACAGTGCGATTCGCTTGGATGGACGAGCTGTTAAGGCCTTAACGAGACTGTTCCTCATGAACTGGTACATTAACCGTGGGGAAATCGAGGATTTTGACCGCTACCATATTGAAAACAAGGCAGTCAAAGGCGAAGGACTCTACATTCCCTATGGGAGTGGACCAAAGCCGATTTACAAGTCGCAGGTCGGAAAGACGGTTTATCAAAATATGATCAACCAAGCGACGGATTACGTCTATATCACGACTCCTTACCTGATCATCGATTATGATTTGACAGAAGATATCCGCAATGCAGCCCTTCGTGGGGTGGATGTTCGAATCGTGACTCCGCATATTCCGGATAAAAAATTAATCCAAATCGTAACTCGTGGGGCTTACTTGGATTTGATGGATGCTGGTGTGAAAATCTATGAGTACACGCCTGGTTTTGTCCACAGTAAGCAAGTGTTAGCAGATGATGAAATGGCGGTTGTAGGGTCGATTAACTTTGATTACCGCAGTTTGGTCCATCACTATGAAAATGCCGTCTGGATGTATCGGACGCCTGCCTTGAAAAAGATTCGGGAGGACTTTGACCATATCTTTGAAGTGTCTCAAGAAATTACAGAGGATACCTTCCGCTTTACATGGCACCAAAGCTTAATCAAGGAAATTATGCAATTGTTCGCACCGATGTTGTAATAGGTGTGGGCATACGGAAGAAAGAGTCAGAAGCTAAGAGATCTGACTCTTTTTTCGTAGGACTATGTGGCAAGAGGCTGACACGGTCGGCAGAATTTGGTATACTAGAAAAGATAGCGAGCTTTTTTAAAAGGAAAAAGCAGAGGAACATGGAAGAAAAGGAAAAAGAATGAGCGAAAAAGAGCAAGAAATGACTTCGAAAAAGTTAGGGCTTCACGTGGGAGTTAGTTTTCAGGATACACGTGAAATTCGCGAAGTGCTAGATAAATCAGTCTTTCGTGAAGAAGAGCCGACTCATAGCCAGCAGGCAGAAGTCTTGGAGGAGCCGGTTGCAATGGAGGAATTAGAGCCCATTAGTGATGCAAAGTCAGAACTAGTAGCAGAACCTGAACAAGAATCAGACCAGGAACCGGAGCAACCGCTCAGTCGGATGAGTCGTCGTTCGCGTAAAGCGGGAGTTGAAGCAACAAAAGCGGAAGTACCTAGCGTAGAAGAGAACACGGAGGAGTTAGAGGCAGATGTAGTAGCTGGGTCTGTGCGCCGTCAATGGAAGCGTCCAGTCCCTATGGAGATTCCTCTTGTGTTGAGTCTCTTGATTAGTTTACTGCATGTCGGGGTGCCATTTTTAACCCGTTTTGCCACCAATCAACAATCTCAAAATTTGTATGCTGGCTGGGCAATGACCAAGGGGCAAGTACCGTTTGGTGATTTTTACGGAACCAATGGTCTGCTCTATTATGCGATCAACTGGTTGGGAAGTTTAGCTGGTGGACATTGGATCTTGATGATCCTCCAAGCGATTGCCCTCTTCTTTGCGGGGACTTATCTCTATCGTGTTGTGCGCTTGCTGGTGTCTGATAAAGATACAGCGAAGAATGTCCAGTTACTCTTTTATTTCTTGGTGCTAGGCCTTGGTTTTGGAGGGACTTATGTGACTCTCTTTAGCCTTCCAATCCTATTTGCCAGCATGAATTTCATTTTGGCTTATCTGATTGGGTATCATAAGGATGAAGGATTTATCCTTTATGGTGCGATTGCAGCTGTGGCTTTCTTGATTGATCCGATGACCAGTGCCTTGTTTTATTTGTTGGCCTTCCTTGGATTAACAGCCTTTAATATCAAGCAGAAGAGATGGGCGCGTGGCTTTTATCAACTGCTAGCAGCTCTCCTTGGTTTTTCACTCGTCTTTTATCCAATTGGCTATATCACCGTTTTGAATCAGACTTTTGGCTATGCCATTAACCAAGTAACCTATGTCTTTAATGCCTTGAATTTCACGAATGGACAGACCTTCAGTAATGTTATTTATTACGGATTGTTGGCGCTCGCCTTTGGTTTAGTCTCTGCCTTTTTGATGTCCTTTACTAAGCAAAGTAGCAGTGCTCGCCGGATCTTCCGCTTTATGGGATGGGCAGGTAGCCTGGTAGTCCTCGTCGTGTCTATTGGTCTTCCTGAACAAGGCGCTTACCAATTGTTGCCAATGTTGCCATTTGTTCTTCCCTTGTTTGCGATCTGGTTCTCACGAGATGGGGAAGAAAACGACGGTATCGAACGTCGTGGTCGGAAGAAGAAAAACAAGGAAGTTTGGGCCGCTTACTTTACGAGCCAAGTTTTCTTACCGCTAGTAGCCCTTGTCTATCTGTTGGTGAATCCAGTGGTTCAAGATGTCGTGCTTCAGTCTGGCCAATCGAGTGAACGGAGCGCTATTGCCAGCTACATTAAACATCATACCAAGTCGAAAGATACCATTTATGCTTGGGATACAACGGCTACCATCTATCAAGAAAGTGATCGTTTGGCAGCTTCTGCCTTATTGACCCCGACGTCTTATCTGGGAATTAATGAAAATCGGACCAATGTAGTCCAACAAATCGATCGGTCTGAACCGAAGTATATTGTGGTCAATAATCAGGTAGAGTTGACCTCCAATATGAAGGACTTGCTCAAAGAAAATTATCGTCTGGTTGAGAAGAAATACAGTCGTTTCAAACTCTATCAACGCTCTTAAGAAAATCAATATCTTGTGTTTTAGAAAGTTTTTTAGAATTTTCACCACAAGATATTGATTTTTATTTTTGGAGTGGTATAATACAACTTGTATGTAAATAAATGAAGAGAGGCATGTTTGGTATGATCACCTTGAGAGAAGAAAAACTAAGAATGGTCCCGGATATTTTTGTTGAAAAACGAGATGGCCGCCGTGTTCAATTCGATGTTGAAAAAATTTATAAAGCCTTGTTGAAGGCGACAGAAGAAGTGACTTCTCTCACTCCAGTGATGGAAGCCAAACTAGAAGCCATTGTCGATCGTGTGATCGCAGAGATCTTGGAACGTTTTCCAAATGGCGTGAAGATCTATGAGATCCAAAATGTCGTCGAACATGAATTGCTTCAAGCCAACGAATATGCGATTGCTGAGAGCTACATTACTTATCGGACTCAGCGGGATTTTGAGCGCTCAAAAGCGACGGACATCAACTTTACGATTGGAAAACTCCTCAATAAGGACCAAGCTGTCGTCAATGAAAATGCCAATAAGGACAGCGATGTCTTTAATACGCAACGGGACTTGACGGCAGGGATTGTCGGTAAGTCTATTGGTCTTAAAATGTTGCCTAAACACGTAGCCAATGCCCACCAAAAAGGGGATATCCACTACCATGATTTGGACTATAGCCCTTATACACCGATGACCAACTGCTGTTTGATCGATTTTGAAGGCATGCTCAGAAATGGCTTTAAGATTGGGAATGCAGAAGTAGAAAGTCCTAAGTCCATCCAAACTGCAACGGCTCAAATCTCGCAGATTATTGCCAATGTAGCCTCTAGTCAGTACGGGGGTTGCTCAGCAGACCGGATCGATGAAGTTTTGGCCCCTTATGCAGAAAAGAACTACCAAAAACACTTAGCGGATGCCAAAGAGTGGGTGCTTCCTGAAAAGCAAGAGGACTACGCTTGGAGCAAGACACAAAAAGATATCTATGATGCCATGCAATCGCTGGAATATGAGATCAATACCCTCTTTACTTCGAACGGGCAAACCCCCTTTACTTCGCTTGGCTTTGGTCTTGGAACCAATCGCTTCGAGCGGGAAATCCAAAAGGCGATTTTGGAAATCAGAATCAAGGGACTTGGATCGGAACATCGGACCGCTATCTTTCCAAAACTGATCTTTACCCTCAAGCGGGGGCTCAACCTAGAATCTGGAACCCCTAACTATGATATCAAGCAATTGGCCTTGGAATGTGCGACGAAGCGCATGTACCCAGACGTTTTGTCTTATGACAAGATTGTCGAGTTGACAGGCTCCTTCAAGGTGCCAATGGGATGTCGCTCTTTCCTTCAAGGTTGGAAGGACGAGAATGGTGTGGAAGTTAATTCTGGTCGGATGAACCTAGGGGTTGTGACGGTCAATTTACCTCGGATTGCCTTGGAATCAGGCGGAGACAAGGAGAAGTTCTGGCAAATCTTTAATGAACGGATGAACATCGCTGAAGATGCCTTGGTTTACCGGGTGGAACGCACCAAAGAAGCAACACCAGCCAATGCACCGATTCTCTACCAATATGGCGCTTTCGGGAAACGCTTGGGCAAGTACGATCAGGTAGATCAGCTCTTCCGTCATCGCAGAGCAACTGTTTCTCTTGGCTATATCGGACTCTATGAAGTCGCAACCGTCTTTTATGGTCCAAATTGGGAACACAATCCAGAAGCCAAACAATTCACGATCGATATCATCAAGGATATGAAAGCGCGCGTGGAAGAATGGTCTGACCAGTATGATTACCACTTCTCTATCTATTCGACACCGTCAGAAAGCTTGACAGATCGCTTCTGTCGCCTGGATACGGAGAAATTTGGTAAGGTTCCGGATATCACAGACAAGGAATACTACACCAATAGTTTCCACTACGATGTTCGTAAGAACCCAACCCCATTTGAGAAGTTGGATTTTGAAAAAGTATATCCAGAAGCTGGGGCGTCTGGTGGTTTTATCCACTACTGTGAATACCCTGTGCTCCAACAAAATCCAAAAGCCCTTGAAGCGGTTTGGGATTA
This sequence comes from Streptococcus sp. 27098_8_186, assembly GCF_041432055.1. Classification (NCBI taxonomy): domain Bacteria; kingdom Bacillati; phylum Bacillota; class Bacilli; order Lactobacillales; family Streptococcaceae; genus Streptococcus; species Streptococcus sp. 27098_8_186. The sequence continues at coordinate 48,057 of NZ_JAPVYV010000011.1, read as the reverse complement.
TGCCTATGACCGGGTCGGTTATCTCGGAACCAATACGCCGATTGACCGTTGTTACAAGTGTGATTTTGAGGGAGACTTCACGCCGACTGAGCGCGGATTTGCTTGTCCAAACTGTGGCAATAGCGATCCGAAAACGGTTGATGTGGTCAAACGGACCTGTGGTTATCTAGGAAACCCTCAAGCTCGTCCGATGGTCAATGGCCGTCATAAGGAAATTGCTGCACGTGTCAAACACATGAATGGATCCACTATCAAATCAGCTGGACACCAAGTGACAAATTAGAAAAGGACATTATGGGAAAATACCAATTAGATGATAAAGGTAAGGCTCAGGTTCAACGATTCCACGAGAAGCATTCAAAGGGTGGAATCAATAAAAAAGACCGAGTAGCCAGCCTAAGAGAGCAATTTTTAAATAAAAATAAGAAAAAGTGAGAGTTCGCTCTCGCTTTTCTCGTATGGGGGAGGTAAAGATGGAATTACGCAGACCAACATTAGCAGATAAAGAAACCATTCTAAACATGATGACAGAGTTCGAAGAGACCCAGTCGGCCCACGACGGCGGCTTTTGGGATGCTGAGAACTTTGATTATGAGGAGTGGCTAGAAACTAACCTTGATAAAGAAATGGGAATAGGATTGCCTGAAAATCGCGTTCCATCAATTCAGTTCGTATTGTTTGATGAATCAGGTCATGCTTTAGGTTTTTTGAATCTACGGCTGAGACTAAATGAGGGATTGCTGAATTATGCTGGTCATATCGGTTATTCCATCCGCCCTTCTGAAAGGGGAAAAGGTTATGCCAAGGAAGCTCTCTATCAAGGTCTGCAACTAGCTAAAGAAAAGAACATCCATCGTGCTCTGGTGACATGTAGCACGGAAAATCCGGCCAGCCGAGAGGTTATCTTAGCTAATGGCGGTCAATTTGAAGATGTTCGAAATGGAACGGAGCGTTATTGGATAGAAGTGGAGTAAAAGGATGACATGGAATACACCTAAACCAGGCGAATGGAAGAGTGAGGAACTGAGTCAAGGGCGTATCATTGATTACAAGGCTTTTAACTTTGTCGATGGTGAAGGGGTGCGCAATTCCCTTTATGTGGCCGGCTGCATGTTTCACTGTGAGGGCTGTTACAATGTAGCGACCTGGTCTTTCAATGCAGGTATTCCCTATACCAAAGAGTTGGAAGAGCAGATCATGGCCGATCTGGCCCAACCTTATGTCCAGGGCTTGACCTTGCTTGGAGGGGAACCCTTTCTCAACACAGGCATCCTTCTGCCCTTGGTCAAGCGCGTGAGAAAGGAGTTGCCTGATAAAGATATCTGGTCTTGGACCGGCTACACCTGGGAAGAAATGATGCTAGAGACACCAGACAAACTAGATCTTCTATCACTGATTGATATTCTGGTCGATGGGCGCTATGATAAGAGCAAGCGCAACCTCATGTTGCAGTTCCGTGGCTCTTCTAACCAGCGGATCATTGATGTTCAAAAATCATTGAAAGAAGGAAAAGTCGTCATCTGGGATAAGCTCAATGACGGAAGGGAAAGTTTTGAGCAGGTCAAGCGGGACGATCTTTTGTAATCGCTTCAAAAAACCGGGTTTTGCACTCGGTTTTTTTGGATTCTCTGCATAAGTATACAAGAGATTTCTCTAGTTTTAGAAAACGCTTATTTTATAAATGTCTATAATGGACAAAATGGTGATAATTAATGCATTTTTTAATAAAAATATGTTACAATAAATATGATTAGGACTAATTGGAGGTATTTATGTCACAAAGGAGACGGTGCCGTCGTTCAGAACATAAGTGGGGGCAATTGCGAATCATTAATTCCGTATTGCTTATTTTTTTGCTTATGAGTGCAAGTTGGGCGACCTATACCATGTTGGCCAATAACATCTTGGCTTTTCGCTATGTTAATATTCTCGTGATTGTACTACTAGCTCTTCTCTTGCTCTTGTCAGCTTGGTTTGTGATCAAAAATCAGGCCAAAAAGACAACGTTCGTCCTGCTTCTTGTCGGCTTATTGGCTAGTTCAGGAGTTTTGTTTGCTAGCCAACAGCTTTTGAATCTGACCAGTAATGTCAATGGCCACTCTAACTATACAGAGTTTGAGATGGCTGTCTATGTCAAGAAAGACAGTGACATCAAAGATATCAAAGAAATCAAGGAAGTGGTGGCACCAAAGGGCAACAATAACGAAGCCAATCTTACTGCCCTCTTGGACAACATCAAAAAGACCAAGGGTCAGGAAATTTCTGTAGTGGATGCACCGACTTATCTAGATGCCTATAAGAGTCTGCAGGAAGGGAATGCCTCTGCTATGGTCCTCAACAGTACCTTTGAGGATACCATTGCCGCAGAAGATGCGGACTATGCGAAGAAGTTGAAGAAAATCTATTCCTACAAGATCCGAAAAGAAGTGGCAGCGACGAGCAAGGTGTCTGCCAATGCGGATGTCTTTAACATCTATGTCAGCGGGATCGATACCTATGGTCCGGTAACCTCGGTTTCTCGTTCAGATGTCAATATCATCATGACGGTCAATCGGAAGACCAAGCAAGTCCTATTGACAACGACACCACGGGATGCCTATGTACCGATTGCAGATGGTGGTAATAACCAAAATGATAAGTTGACCCATGCGGGGATCTACGGAGTGGATGCTTCTATCCATACCCTTGAGAATCTCTATGATATCAAGCTCAACTACTACGTTCGTCTCAATTTCACATCCTTCCTCAAGTTGATTGACCTTCTAGGGGGAATCGATGTGGAAAATGACCAGGAATTCACGAGCCTTCATGGCAAGTTCCATTTCCCAGTTGGCAAAGTCCATTTGAATTCGGAGCAAGCCCTCGGTTTTGTTCGCGAACGCTACTCTCTTCAAGGTGGCGACAATGACCGTGGGAAAAACCAAGAAAAAGTCATTGCAGCTATTATCAAAAAGTTGACCTCTACTAAGGTTTTAAGCAACTACAATGAGATTATTGGAAACCTCCAAGATTCTGTCCAAACCAACATGCAGTTGCCGACTATGATGAACTTGATCAATACCCAGCTAGAATCGGGTGGCTCTTATGAGGTGACTTCCCAAGCAATCACCGGTCAAGGACGCACCGACTTACCATCTTATGCCATGCCTGGTTACAACCTCTATGTTATGGAGTTGGATCAAGCCAGCTTGACCAAGGCTAAGGAAACCATTCAAAAAGTAATGGAAGGAAAAGAAAAATGATTGATATCCACTCGCACATCGTCTTTGATGTGGATGATGGACCAAAGACAAGAGAAGATACGCGTGCCTTATTGGAAGAAAGCTATCGCCAAGGGGTACGGACCATTATCTCCACTTCTCATCGCCGCAAGGGAATGTTTGAAACTCCCGAAGAAAAGATTTCTGAAAATTTTCAAGAAGTGAAAAAAATTGCGGCAGAGGTCGCGCCAGATTTAACGATTCATTATGGGGCAGAGATCTACTTTACCAATGATGTCTTGAAAAAACTGGAAGAAAAGATCATTCCACGTTTGGCAGATACGCGCTTTGCTCTGATCGAATTCAGCATGGGAACACCTTACAAGGAGATTCATACCGCTTTGGACCGCTTACTCCATCTAGGTGTGACACCAGTGGTGGCCCATATCGAGCGCTACAAGTGCTTGGAGAAAAATGAGGAGCGCGTGCAAGAGATGATTAACATGGGCTGCTACATGCAGATCAATAGTTCTAGTGTTCTCAAGCCTCGCCTCTTTGGGGATGAACAAAAACAACTCAAAAAACGAGCTCGGTACTTCTTAGAAAAAGACTTGGTACACTTTGTTGCCAGTGATATGCACAATGTGGATAAACGACCGCCTTATATGGCAGAAGCCTATCGCTTGATCAAGGAAGAATACGGAGAACAAAGAGCACAAGCTCTCTTTGTCAGCAATCAAGAACTCTTGTTAGCGGATGAATTAATCTAACCATGAAACAGGTGGAGAGATCCACACGAAGGAGTAATTAGGAAATGAACAATCAAGAAAATCAAGCAGTGGAAATTGATGTTTTCGCTATGCTGAAGACCCTATGGAAACGCAAGTTCTCAATCGTTTTGGTCGCTCTTGTCTTTGCCATCGCAGCATTTGGCTATAGTGCCTTTTTAGCCAAAAAAGAATACCAAAGTACTAGCCGGATCTATGTGGTCAGTCGTCAAAACCAAGACAACAATGCCTTGACAAACTCGGATTTGCAGGCGGGTTCTTACTTGGTTAAAGACTACCGTGAGATCATCCTTTCTCAAAATGTATTGAGTCAAGCCATCGAAGAATTGAAACTCGATCTGACACCAGCTGAGCTGTCGAAAAAGATCAGTGTATCCGTTCCGACAGATACTCGTATCCTTTCCATCACGGCTAAGGATGGAGATCCAAAAGAAGCGGCCCGCATTGCCAATGGCCTTCGAAATGTAGCAGCTGCAAAGATCATCTCTGTGACCAAGGTGTCAGATGTTACGACTTTGGATGAAGCAGAAGTGCCTCAATCACCTTCTTCACCAAATATCCGACGCAATGTCCTTCTTGGCTTTATTGCTGGAGCTGGCTTGATGGTGGTTCTCATGGTCGTAGTAGAAGTCTTGGACGATCGTGTCAAGAGACCAGAGGATATCGAAGAATTGATGGGCTTCACCTTACTTGGTATTGTGCCAGATATTAAGAAATTGTAGACCGAGGAACGCATGAATACATTAGAAATTTCAAAAAATAAACTACAAGAAATCCATAAGGCAGAGGAGTATTTCAATGCTCTTGCGACGAATATCCAATTGAGTGGTGTGAATCTGAAAGTCATCGCTGTCTCATCTGTTAAAGAAAACGAAGGAAAATCAACCACTTCAACCAACTTGGCCGTTGCCTTTGCGCGTGCGGGTTATAAGACTCTCTTAGTCGACTGCGATATCCGGAACTCTGTCATGACAGGGGTTTTCCGTAGCCGTGATAAGATCCAAGGATTGACTGACTTCTTATCTGGTCGTAGCCAATTGAACCAAATTTTATATCCTACTGATTTTCCAAACTTGGATATCATCGAATCTGGACAGGTCGCGCCAAACCCAACGGGTCTCTTGCAAAGTAAGAACTTCACCGTGATGATGGATGCCCTACGTGAGCATTTTGACTACATCATTGTCGATACACCTCCAATCGGAATCGTGATCGATGCGGCGATTATCGCTCAACGCTGTGATGGAACCGTCTTGATCACGGAATCTGGTGCCAATGGACGCAAGGCTGTCCAAAAGGCGAAGGAACAATTAGAACAAACAGGCACCCCTTTCTTAGGAGTAGTGCTCAATAAATTTAACATTAAAGCTACCGAGTATGGTTCGTATGGTGGATATGGATCTTACGGGGAATATGGGAAAAAGTAAAGAATAGGATCGAGGGAAAATGGGAGAAGAAAGAATTGAACTGGAAAAATTAACGATTGTTCTCTTTCAAAGTTTGGCTGTCCTATTTTCAGCTTACATTGTGAGCTTTTTTAAGAATGCAGAATACACGCCACAGACGATCGCGGTGCTCTATCTTTTGCACTTTGTAGCCTTTTACATTAGCAATGTCTCCTATCGTTTTTACAGTAGGGGTTACCTAGATGAGCTCTTTCAGGTCTTGAAATACAATGTATTTTTCGCTGTTGGGATCACCTTTACCTCTTTTATGCTCGATGGGGTCTTTTCTATCTCTCGACGGGGGATGATCTACTTCTTTCTTTTTAATACCTTTGCCGTCTATGCCATGGATCTCTTGCTTAAGAGATACCGGAAATCTGTTTCACCACGGCGGAAAAGTTCGAGAAAGATCTTCTTGATCACAGCGACCAGTCGGATGGAAAAAGTATTTGATATCTTGCATTCACCCAACCTCTATCATGGAGATCTAATCGGTGTCACTGTCATGGACAATACGGATTTTGCTCATTCAGGTGTCAGGGTGGTGCAGCCGGATCAAATGATGAACTTTGTGACCAAGGAAGTGGTGGATGAAGTCTTTATCAATCTGCCAAGTGAGGACTATAATATAAGTGACTTCGTCTCGGAGTTTGAGAGTATGGGGATCGATGTGTCGGTCAATCTCAATGCCTTTAACTTCGCTTCCTTAGGCAATAAACGGGTTCGAGAAGTCGGGGGACTAAGCGTCGTCACTTTCTCAACCAATTTTTACAAACCGAGCCACGTATTTGCAAAACGTCTCTTGGACATTGCAGGAGCTTTCTTTGGCCTCTTGATTTGTGGACTAGTGAGTATCGTTTTGGTCCCTCTAATCCGCAAAGATGGCGGTCCTGCCTTCTTTGTACAGAAGCGGGTCGGAAAGAACGGACGGTATTTTAACTTCTATAAATTCCGCTCCATGCGCGTGGATGCCGAAGAGATTAAAAAAGATCTGATGGCGCAAAACACCATGACAGGTGGGATGTTTAAGATGGAAAACGATCCACGGGTAACACCGATCGGACGCTTTATCCGTAAGACCAGTCTTGATGAATTGCCACAATTTTACAATGTTCTGATCGGTGACATGAGTCTAGTCGGAACTCGTCCTCCAACGGTAGATGAATACCAAGACTATACGCCAGCCCAAAAACGTAGACTCAGTTTCAAGCCAGGGATTACCGGGCTTTGGCAAGTGAGCGGACGCAGTGAGATTACAGACTTTGACGAAGTGGTCAAACTCGATGTTGCATACATGGATGATTGGACGATCTGGAGAGATATTCAGATCCTGCTAAAGACCGTGAAGGTTGTACTTAGAAAAGAAGGAGCGAAGTAGGCTGTGAGTAAAGTTAGACAGATTCAATTAGGAGAACTATCCTTATTAGAAAAGTATATTGAGATTTGCACAAAACACAATCTTCGATACTATGCTTTAGGGGGCACTTTATTGGGAGCCATTCGTCACAAAGGCTTTATCCCTTGGGATGACGATATGGATTTGGGCATGCCTAGAAAAGACTATGAAAAGTTTCTGGAAATTTGCCAAAACGAATTACCAAGCAATGTCATCTTGAGAATCCATGATGATAATTTAGGCAATACATCCATCATGGATACCTCGCTTCAAATTGAATTTGGTGGGGTTGTGTGTAGTCCTTTTATCGATGTGTTTCCTTTAGATGGTTACCCATCAGATGGCTTCCACTATTTCTTACACACCAATAAAATTAAGTATTACCGTGCCCTTTCCAAAATATCTGTCATCAATCGATTGCACAATCGCGACCGAGGTTTCTTTGAAAATTCAATTGTGAAGGTTTCTAAGATCCTTCACCTAGACAAATTACTAAATACTGAAAAAATCAATCAAAAGTTACAAAATACGATTAAAAAATATGACTTTGAGACAAGTGATCTCGTGGGAAATGTATTAGGCTCATATCGTGAGAGAGAATTGGCCTACAAAGAAGTATTTGGGGAGCCACAACTCCTTGATTTTGAAACCATTAAAATCAGTGGTCATGCTGATCCGGATGCTTATCTGACAAAAATTTATGGCGATTATATGAAGTTGCCAGAAGAATCAGAGCAAAAAGGTCACTTTGAATCCACTTGGGGAGAATAAGCTTGAAAAGTTTTACAATGATGGGGGTCAGAATTGACCCTTTAACAATGGCAGAAACCGTTGCTGCTACAGAAAAATTTGTCCGAGATAAAAAACCACTCCATTTGATGGGGGTCAACGCAGATAAGCTCAATCAGTGTGCGACAGACGAAGCCATCAAGAAGATTGTCAATGAATCTGAAATCATCAATGCAGACGGTGCTTCTGTTGTTCTCGCAGCGCGCTATTTGGGCTATTCTGTGCCAGAGCGCGTGGCAGGCATTGATTTGATGCAGAAATTGCTCCATTTAGCCAATGAAAAAGGCTACTCTGTCTACTTCTTCGGAGCAAAAGAGGAAGTCTTGACCGATATGTTAGCTATCTTTAAAAAGGATTTTCCAAATCTCCGAGTAGTGGGCCATCGCAATGGCTATTTCTCTGCTGAAGAGGAGGAGGCTATTCAAGAAGATATTCGTGAGAAGAAGCCAGATTTTGTCTTTGTCGGCATTACCTCTCCTAAAAAAGAGTACTTGATCCAGAAGTTTATGAACAATGGAGTCAATTCTGTCTTTATGGGAGTGGGAGGAAGCTTTGATGTCCTTTCAGGACATATCAAGCGGGCACCTATGTGGATGCAAAAAGCCAATCTGGAATGGTTGTTCCGTGTGGCCAACGAACCCAAACGGCTCTTTAAGCGTTATTTTGTAGGAAATGCCACTTTTATTAAGAGAGTAGTACATGAAAAACGGAAAGCAAAAAAATAATATTCTTCACATTTCGCGGACCATGGATATCGGTGGAGCGGAACGTATTGTCTATCAGTTGGCGACAGACCTCAAGGATGAATTTGACCAGGTTCATGTCGCATCAACTGGTGGATTGTGGGAAGAAAAACTAGCAGAGAATGGGATTCAACACCATCGGATTCTAGACATCGATAGCAAACAGCCAGCTACGGTGCTCAAGATCCTTGCTAGTCTCTCCAAGATCATCAAAGAAAATGAGATTACTCTTGTCCACACCCATCACCGGATGGCTGCTTTCTATATTCGTTTGCTGCAGATGCGCCATCCGAACTTGCTCCATGTCTATACAGCTCATAATGTTTTTAAGGACAAATTACCACTTTATAAATTCGCCCTAGGAAAGGCTCGAACGGTTGCTGTCAGTCAAGCTGTCCAGGAAAATATCCTTAATGATGTGAGGTCAAAAAACTCTATTGTGATTTATAATGGAGTAAAAATGAAACAAAGTGAGCATACAGTAAATGAAATTACTCAGTGTGACGGTATCAAAATAGGATGTATCGCTCGCCTGTCCGAACAAAAAGGGTTACCCTATCTGATCGAAGCTATGTCACTAGTGACAAATCCAAGTGTATCCTTGTTTCTTATCGGTGATGGAGAATTGAAAAATGATTTGATAAATCAAACCAAGGAGCTGGATTTGGAAGAAAGAATTCATTTTTTAGGTTATCGGAGCGACGTGGTAGAGTGTATCAATAGCTTTGACTTTTGTGTTCTTCCATCGATTTTTGAAGGATTTGGATTGGTTGCAATCGAGGCCTTTATGAACGGCAAAACCATGATTGCAACAGATATTCCAGGTGTGAACGAAGTAGTGAATTCTGAGAATGGGCTCCTCGTCCCAGCTGAGGATCCGCAAGCCTTAGCTCAAGCAATTAAACAATTAGCAGGGGATCCTGAGAAAAGAGCCTCTTTAGCTGCTCAAGCAAAGAGAGATTATGAAAGCAAGTATAGCTATCCGATCTTTTTAGACAACTATCGCAACTTTTACCAATTCATGAGGAAGGGTTCAAAATGAAAAAAGTAATGTTGGTGTTTGGGACGCGTCCAGAAGCCATTAAAATGTGTCCTTTGGTCAATGAACTCAAACAACACGATACCATTGAAACCGTAGTCTGTGTAACGGGGCAGCACAAGGAAATGCTGGACCAAGTGTTAGACGTTTTTCGTGTTGTTCCAGACTATAATCTAGGCATTATGAAGGCCAATCAAACATTATTTACCATTACGACCTCTATCTTGGAAAAAATCCAACCGGTATTAGAAGAGGAAAAACCTGATATTGTCCTCGTCCATGGGGATACCACAACCACCTTTGCAACAGCTTTGGCGGCCTTTTATATGGGCATCAAAGTGGGGCATGTGGAAGCAGGTCTTCGGACTTACAATCTTCAAAGCCCATATCCTGAAGAGTTTAACCGTCAAGCTACTTCCATAGTGGCAGATTACAATTTTGCTCCAACCCAGGTTTCAAAAGAGAATCTTCAAAAAGAAGGACGGACCAATATTTTCGTTACAGGAAATACTGTTATTGATGCCTTAAAAACAACGGTAAAAGAAGACTACGACCACCCTATATTGGAGTGGGCAAAAGGGAGCAAGCTCATCATGTTGACGGCCCACCGTCGCGAAAACCTTGGAGAACCTATGGAGCACATGTTCCGTGCGGTCAACCGGATTTTGGATGAGTTTGAAGATGTAAAGGTGGTCTATCCCATCCACAAAAATCCAAAGGTCAGAGAATTGGCCAGCAAGGTTTTTGGAGAGAATGAGCGAATGAAAATCATTGAGCCCTTGGAAGTGATTGATTTTCATAATTTCATGAATCAAAGCTATATGATCTTGACGGACTCAGGTGGCGTCCAAGAAGAAGCGCCTTCTTTAGGAAAACCTGTCATTGTCATGCGTGATACGACAGAACGTCCAGAAGGTATGGCTGCAGGGACTTTGAAATTGGTCGGAACAGAAGAAGAAAACATCTATCGCAACTTTAAACTCCTTCTGGAAGATCAAGACGAATACGAGAAGATGAGCCAGGCAAGTAATCCTTATGGGGATGGAACGGCTTGTCAACAGATTGTAGAAATTATCATGAAGGGATTAGCATAATGGAAAAGGTTTCGATTGTCATACCGGTCTATAATGTCGAGGAGTATTTACAGTATAGTGTCGGTAGTCTTAGACAACAGACCTATTCAAATATTGAAATCATCTTAGTTGATGATGGATCGACGGATCGATCAGGAGAAATTTGCGACCAGTATGCTCAGGAAGATGACCGTATTCGAGTTTTTCATGTCGAAAACGGCGGGCAATCTCGAGCAAGAAATATTGGAGTCCAGCAGGCAAGCTCTGATTGGATTATGTTTCTAGATGCGGATGACTACTATAATACAAAAGCTGTTGAATATTTAGTGGCTTTAAAAGATCAGTATGCTGTCGATTTGGTTGTGACCTCTATCGTAGAAGTGCGAGATCACCAGACTGATTTGATCGCCGGTGACCTTCCGCTGGAAGATAGCAAAAAACTAGATCGCCGTACAGCCCTTCTTCATATGTTTTATGGGAATAGTGTAGGGACCCATCCTGGAGGAAAACTCTACAAGAAAGAGATCTTACTCCAGTACCCCTATCCAGAAGGAATGATCTACGAAGATTTGGCCATTGCCTATGAGCATATTGCTGCTTGTAAGGAGATTGCTGTAAGCAACCTTAATCTTTATAAATACTATCGAAGAGCGGGTAGTACAGTCAATTCGAAGTATAGCGATCGCCTTTTGAATTTTTACAAGGCTATGGAATGGAACAGAGCCTATGTCGAGAGAGACTATCCTGATGATCCGGAAATGAAAAAAGCGGTCAATACCCGCTATGTCTTTAATGGCTTGCATGTGGTCCATGCTATGCTGGGTTCTCATATGTATGATCAGGTTAACAAAATTCGCAAAGAGTATCGTCGCTATTGGAAAGATATTCTAATCAATTCACATATTACAAGAAAAAATAAACTCAAATACCTTCTTTTGCTCCTTTCTCCACATTTGTATCAAAAGGTGAGAGCAAAACTAGGCTAGATTACTAAAAAGCCGTGTTCTAGAGAAGGAAAAAGAGACAATATCAGGAGGTTTAGGATGATTTATGCAGGGATTTTAGCAGGTGGGACAGGCTCACGGATGGGGATTACGGATATGCCCAAACAATTTTTGGATTTGGGTGGACGTCCTATTTTAATCCACACGGTTGAGAAGTTCTTATTAGTCCATGAGATTCAGAAAATTGTGTTAGGGATTCATCCGGACTGGGTGACCTATACGGAAGATCTGGTAGACAAGTACTTGTCTTCTTATAAGAACCGGATCTTGGTTGTAGAGGGAGGAAGTGACCGCAACTCTACCATCGAAAACATCATCCTGGCTATCGATGAGCTGCAGCCTTTGACAGATGAGGATATTATCGTCACGCATGATTCGGTTCGTCCCTTTGTTAGCCTAAAAACCATTCAAGAGAATATTGAACTAGCTAAGAGCCATGACGTTGTGGATACAGTGGTCGAAGCGACCGATACTATTGTTCAAAGCTTGGACAATACCTTTATCACGGATATCCCTGAGCGCCAATACCTCTATCAGGGTCAGACCCCTCAAACCTTTAAAATGAAAGACTTTCTTGCCTTGTATCATGACTTGAGTGATCAGCAAAAAGAAGTCTTGACAGATGCCTGCAAGATCTTTGTCATCAATGGTAAAAAAGTAGCCCTTGCAAAAGGGGAATATTCCAATATTAAAATTACGACGATTACAGATTTGAAAATTGCACGCGGTATGATTGAGGACAATTAATATGTTGAACCAAATCTTTCAGCTGACCCAGCCGAAAAATATCACCATCAAATACCAAGAAGAAGACATGAGCCGTGGAGACAAGGTGTTAATACGCCCTTATTACATGGCTATTTGTCATGCGGACCAACGTTACTATCAAGGGAAACGGGATCCTAAGGTGCTTAAAAAGAAATTGCCCATGGCCCTGATCCATGAGTCGTCTGGAATTGTGGTAGCGGATCCTACAGGAACCTATCAACCAGGACAGATTGTGGCCATGGTTCCCAATCAGCCTCCTCGTCAAACAGAGGGTGTCTTCTTTGAAAATTATTTGGAGGGGACGCACTTCTTGTCTAGTGGCTATAATGGCTTTATGCAGGAAGTCGTTGCCTTACCGCTGGATCGTGTAGTGGCTTATCCAGAAGAAGTTCGTGGTCCCGTGACAGCTTTAGCAGAGTTTAGCAGTGTGGCCATGCATGCCATTCATCGCTTTGATCTCATTGCCCACCAACGAAGAGAGTCTGTTTTGATTTTAGGAGATGGGAGTCTTTCATATGTGGTTGCGACTTCTTTGCACTATCTTTATCCAGAGCTGAAGATTACAGTTGTTGGGCGTAATAGTGATAAATTGCAGTTGTTTAATTTTATCCATCAGGCAATTTTAACCAGCGAGTTGACAGACGATCAACGTTTCGATCACGCCTTTGAGTGTACTGGTGGCCAAGGAAGCGAACCAGCCATCAATGATATTATTGATCATATCAAACCCCAAGGAACTGTGATGTTGATGGGAGTTAGTGACAACCGGGTCGCGGTCAATACAAGAGATGTTCTTGAAAAGGGCTTGACCTTTGTAGGGTCTTCTCGTTCGGGTCGTGAGGATTTTGAGCGGGCTGTAGAGATGCTGGCTAATCGTCGAGTCCAAAGTCGTTTGAAAAACATTATTCACGTTGATGGAGAAGTTCAAACCATTCCAGATATTCACCGAGCTTTTGCGACAGATTTGATCACACCGTTTAAAACGGTCTTTAAGTGGGGATTGTAGCCAATCATGAAAGTGCTAAAAAATTACGCCTATAATCTCTCCTACCAGTTGCTGGTGATTATCTTACCGATTATCACCACCCCTTATGTGACACGGGTTTTTAGTTCAAATGACTTAGGGACCTATGGCTATTTCAACTCCATCGTCACTTATTTTATCCTGTTGGCGACGCTAGGGGTGGCCAATTATGGAACTAAGGAGATCTCAGGACACCGGAAAGATATCCAAAAGAATTTCTGGGGGATTTATACCCTCCAGTTGGGGGCTACGATTTTATCTCTTACCCTCTATGTTCTTTTGTGTCTAACCCTACCTTCCATGCAAAATCCTGTCGCTTATATCTTAGGACTTAGCTTGGTTTCTAAGGGACTCGATATCTCCTGGCTTTTTCAGGGGTTAGAGGACTTCCGCAAGATTACGGTTCGGAATATCACGGTCAAACTGGTTGGAGTCATCTCCATCTTCTTGTTTGTCAAATCTGCCAATGATTTGTATCTCTATGTATTCTTACTCACCATCTTTGAGCTCTTAGGTCAGCTGAGTATGTGGCTACCTGCTCGGGAGTTCATTGGGAAAGCCCATTTTGATATGGCTTATGCACGGGTGCATTTGAAACCGGTTATTCTGCTCTTTTTACCGCAGATTGCCATTTCCCTCTATGTCACCTTGGATCGGACCATGCTTGGGGCTCTCGCCTCTACAAAGGATGTGGGGATTTATGACCAGGCCTTGAAATTGGTTAATATCCTATTGACCTTGGTGACGTCTTTAGGAAGTGTCATGCTTCCGCGCGTGGCGAGTCTCTTGGCTTCAGGAGATCACAAGGCGGTCCATAAGATGCACCAAATGTCCTTTTTGATTTATAATTTGGTCATTTTCCCGATTATTGCCGGCATGCTGATTGTAAACGATGACTTTGTTCGATTCTTCTTAGGGAAGGATTTCCAAGATGCTCGCTATGCCATCGCTATCATGATCTTCCGTATGTTCTTCATCGGATGGACCAATATCATGGGGATTCAAATTCTCATCCCGCATGATAAGAACAAAGAATTTATGCTGTCCACCACGATTCCTGCTATCGTCAGTGTCGGGTTGAACCTGCTCTTCTTACCCCATTTTGGTTTTATTGGCGCAGCCATTGTATCCGTTTTAACAGAATCCTTAGTATGGCTGATTCAACTCTACTATACCCGTCATTACCTCAAGGAAGTTCCAATTATCGGTGCGATGACAAAAATTATGTTCGCATCTGCTCTGATGTATGGCCTCTTGCAACTTGTAAAACCGTTCCTACATTTCACCCCTACCCTGAATGTACTCGTGTATGCGGTGCTTGGTGGGATCATTTATCTGATCGCTATCCTATCTCTGAGAGTGGTAGATGTGAAAGAATTAAAACAACAATTTTTAAATAAACAGTAGAGAGTAGAAAGGAAGGATATGAATTTTTAAGTAAACAAAAGCTTCAGAAAAGAATGCTATAGCAGGGGTGTCCCCTAAGCAGGACTTCTAATCTAGTCAGAATGAGCTTTTCTTTAAAAATTCTTTATCAGGTAATTTAATGATAAAAATGAAATTTGACGATCTACTGGTTGGTTTTGTCGTCTCGATTGTGATCTTCTTTAATACAATATCCACTACGATGTTAAATAAGGGCTTTTTGCATGTTGGTGCGAGCTCCCTCTTAGTGGTTGTAGCTCTCTTATTGCTTCGTTTTTTTAATAAAATCTCGATTCCCTATCATTATCTAATCTTGTCTGCCATGTTATTGATGGTAGCTGTTATGGTTTATTTCAAGACGGATAAGTTAAATTTCTTAGTTTATTCTCTCTTAATGGTTTTACTGGTCAATGCGGATAGGAAAGTCATTTTAAAAACTTATATAGGTGTTGCAGGTACGATTGTCCTTGCAGTATTTCTATTGTCACTATTAAAGGTAGTTCCAAACTTACAATATAGTCGGGGTGCCGTTATCCGTAATTCATTTGGGTTTATCTATCCAACAGATTTCGCATCCCATTGTTTCTACCTCTATGTCGCGATCTCCTATTTGCTAAAAGATCGGTATATTGGCCTACGGTCCCTAAGTGGCGTGCTCTTAGCTTTATTTATTATGAAGTTCTGTGATGCTCGTATGAATGCGATCTCACTATTGGTCGCTGTCTTACTGTTTCTCTTCTTTTATTTCACAAAGGAGAAGAAGCTGAAGTTGTATCACTTGTTGCCCTATTCGATCATCCTTTTTTCAACCGGAATGATCTATTTAACCTATCATTTCTCTTGGTCATCTCCACTTTATGTCCAAATTAATCAATTCATTACGGGTCGGTTAGCCTTAGGTAAAAATGCTTTTAATTTATATCCTTTGAATTGGTTTGGAACAAGAGGGGTTCAGTTTATCGGATCCGGAGGAAGCACGGAGTCTGTCCTCAATTATAATTATGTCGATTCGTCTTATGTTCAGATGCTATTTACATATGGTATCGTACCGGTTGCTTTATTAGTCGGTATTTATGTCATTGTTTCAAAATATGAATTCAAGAAGGGGCGTTATTTATTTGTTGCAATTTTGTCCCTCATTGCGATTAACTGTATGATTGAAGCATTTTGGTTTGTACCGACTTATAACATTTTTATGTTCACACTCTTTGCAACAGAAGTTGTCAAGAAAAAGCCGGTCAATTCTCTCTCTTATAGTGAGGAAATTGGGGGAATTTGAAGGTCTAATCTATAGCTACGAGTCTAACGAAACGGCTAAGAGTTTAGATATATTTTAAAATAGAAAAATAATGGAGTCTACTATGTACGATTATCTGATTGTTGGTGCTGGTTTGTCTGGAGCCATCTTCGCACATGAAGCTACAAAACGTGGTAAAAAAGTAAAAGTGATTGACAAGCGGGATCACATCGGTGGGAATATCTACTGTGAAGAGGTTGAAGGCATCAATGTTCACAAGTATGGTGCCCACATTTTCCATACGTCTAACAAAAAAGTGTGGGACTATGTCAACCAGTTCGCAGAATTCAACAACTATATCAACTCACCAGTAGCTAACTATAAGGGCAGTCTTTACAATCTTCCCTTTAACATGAATACCTTCTACGCTATGTGGGGAACCAAGACTCCTCAAGAAGTCAAGGACAAGATTGCTGAGCAAACAGCTGATATGAAAGATGTTGAGCCAAAAAACCTGGAAGAACAAGCCATCAAGTTGATCGGTCCAGATATCTATGAAAAATTGATCAAGGGCTATACAGAAAAACAATGGGGACGTTCTGCAACAGACCTTCCACCATTTATCATCAAACGTCTTCCAGTTCGTTTGACCTTTGATAACAACTACTTTAATGACCGTTACCAAGGAATTCCAATCGGTGGTTACAACGTCATCATTGAAAACATGCTGGGTGATGTAGAAGTAGAACTTGGGGTTGATTTCTTTGCCAATCGTGAAGAGCTTGAAGCTTCAGCTGATAAAGTTGTCTTTACAGGAATGATTGACCAGTACTTTGACTACAAACACGGTGAGTTGGAGTACCGTAGCCTGCGTTTTGAACACGAAGTCTTGGATGAGGAAAACCATCAAGGGAATGCGGTGGTCAACTACACAGAGCGTGAGATTCCTTATACTCGGATCATTGAGCACAAGCACTTCGAGTATGGTACACAACCTAAGACAGTTATCACACGTGAATACCCAGCTGACTGGAAACGTGGGGATGAACCATACTACCCAATCAATGATGAAAAGAACAACGCCATGTTTGCTAAGTACCAAGAAGAAGCAGCCAAAAATGATAAGGTTATCTTCTGTGGACGTTTGGCAGAATACAAATACTACGACATGCACGTGGTTATTGAGCGAGCTTTGGAAGTCGTAGCAAATGAGTTTGATTGAAAGAAACCATAATCTATGAAATACTACTTAAAAGAAGAATTCCTGCATGATGTCAACGCAAAGAACGCGGGAAATAAAGCACGCAATGACGTAGAAAGTATTGTGAAAGAAGAAGGCTATCATCCCTTGGTCCTTTCCGTCGACAATTGGTATCAGATGAGTACCCTTGCGGCTCAACGCCATAAGGCAAAGGCTTTTGGACAAGCCTTGGATCAACTAAAGCAAGGAGATGAGTTGTTGATCCAGTTTCCAATGCTTCACCATAGCTTTTTCTCCACCCATTTGGTCAAAAAAGCGCAAATAAGAGGGATTAAAGTCTATCTTTTGATTCATGACCTAGAAGTGCTTCGCCATGCCAACATGACTTCACTGCCTTTAAAACACAGAATTCGGATGTACCTTCAAGAAGCAAGTTTTCTCAAAGCAGCTGATGGGATCATCGCTCACAATCCAGTTATGAAATCTATCTTGGTGGATAAAGGGATAGCGGAAGATAAGATTGTTAGCCTTGGCATTTTCGACTATTTGATTCCAAATTTCCAAGAGAAGACTGGTCTAACTAAGAATCAGCCAATTATTGTGGCTGGTAATTTGGCACAAGAAAAAGCTGGTTATCTCTATGCTCTTCCTGCAGAACCTGCCTATAATCTCTATGGTGTTGGTTTTGATGAGAGTAGAGCTTTAGAGAATGAAACTTACTTTGGCTCCTTCCTACCGGATGAGCTTCCTGCGGCCCTTGAGGGGGGTTTTGGTCTTGTCTGGGATGGTGATAGTGCTGAAACCTGTAGTGGTGTCTTTGGCGAGTACCTTCGCTATAACAACTCTCATAAAGCATCACTGTACTTGGCCTCAGGATTCCCACTTGTGGTTTGGAAACAGTCAGCCTTGTCTCATTTTGTGCTTGAGAAGGGCTGTGGGATTGCAGTAGAGTCGCTCTATGATTTGAAGGAGACAATCGACAATCTTTCAGACGCTGATTACCAAACCTTGGTGGACAATGCCAAGCGTGTTGGTCAGGAAATCAGAGATGGTCACTACTTAAAGACAGCCTTAAAACATTTATCATAAGATCAAAAGAAGTCAGACGGACTTCTTTTTTAGTTTTTTTTAAAAAATATCACTAATTTTAAAAATTTGCCTTATAAAACTTTTCATCGCTGAAACCGTGTGGTAAAATGATTAACGTATAAAATTTGTATAAAGGGAAGTTTATATGAAGAAGAAAGATCTTATTTTTTATGCCGGAGCGGCAGTCTTGATGGCTGTATTTGCTCAGGGAGTCAGTGCAGATGAGCTGGTTTTAAATGAGGCCACTACTACTGAAGGCAACCAAGTCCAAGCTGAAAAAGCGCCAGAAGTAGCCGTTGCTGAAAAGTCAGTAGCACCTGTCGCTGAAAAGTCAGTAGCACCTGTCGCAAGCAACTATGCAGCACCAGCAACTGTGACCGAACCAGCTGTGGCACCTGTGAGCAAGGCCGCAGCTTCAGAAAGTGGGACCCCATCTGTAGAGAAGGCTACAGAAGCATCGACTACTGAGAAAGAAGAAACTCCTCTTCCGTCTGATTCAGGAAGCACGACCTTCTTTAACACAGGCGCTCACGCTCCAGCTGGTCGTTCAACAGATGTGGCGGTTCAGCCAAAATCATTCGTTGATGTGAGTAGCCATAACGGTGACATTAGTATTGGAGACTACCGTACCCTAGCTAATAAAGGTGTGGGCGGTGTCGTTGTCAAATTGACAGAAGACACTTGGTACAAGAACCCAAACGCGGAGAACCAAATTCGTAATGCACAAGCTGCGGGTCTACAAGTGTCGACCTACCACTTCTCACGCTATACTTCTGAGGAAGCAGCGCGTGCAGAAGCGCGGTTCTATATTGCAGCTGCACAACGTTTGAGTTTGCCAAAGAATACCCTCATGGTCAATGACTTTGAGGATGCCAAGATGCAGCCAAACATTAATCGCAACACCCAAGCCTGGGCTGACGAAATGCGTAAAAATGGCTACACCAACTTGATGTTCTACACCAGTGCCAGCTGGTTGGATGAAAACAACCTTCGCAAGAAAGGTCCTGTCAACACCGCTCAATTTGGGCTTCAGAATTTCTGGGTTGCCCAATATCCTTCTCCAAAACTGTCTGTAAACGATGCGAAAAGCTTGCGTTACAATGGGAAAGCTGGCGCGTGGCAGTTCACTTCTCAAGCGGAATTGCTTCCAGGAAAACACCTATTTGACCACAGTGTGGACTATACAGGTCGCTTTACAGCGAACGCAAAACCTGCAGCAGACCCGACAGAAGGTAGCTTAAGTGGGAAAATTAACATTGTCAATAACGATACCATGGCGGGACGCTTTGACGTTGTCATCTCAAATGTTAAGGCGCCAAATGGAGTTCGAACAGTTTCTGTCCCAATCTGGTCAGAAACAGGTGGTCAAGATGACCTTGTTTGGTATACAGCCAACCGTCAAGCAAACGGGACCTATACCGTCAATGTAAAAGCAGCGGACCATAAAAACTCAACCGGTCTTTACAATGTCCACCTGTACTATGTTCAGAATAATGGACAATTGACGGGTGTAGGTGGAACAACGACGACAGTAGCCATTGGAAAGAAAAATCAGACTCCGGTTTCAGCGGATCTGACTATTGTAAAATCAGAAAAAAACGGTACCTTTACCATTACGGCTAAAAATCTTCAAGGTTTCGAAGGCTACAAGGAAGTGAAGATTCCATTCTGGTCTCATGCTAATGGGATGAAAGACATTATCTGGTACACTCCGACTCGTCAAGCAGATGGTTCTTATACCGTAACAGCCAAAGCCAGTGATCATGAAAATGCTGATGGCAAGTACGAAGCGCAAGTCTTCTATGTAGATGCCCAAGGTCAAAACAAATTTGTGAAAAAGGCTTTTACCGATTATACAGCGACAAAACTGGCCAACGCTGTTGCAGCTGATCTGACTATTACAAAATCAGAAAAAGATGGTACCTTCACCATTACGGCTAAGAACCTCCAAGGTTTTGAAGGCTATAAAGAAGTGAAGATTCCATTCTGGTCTCATGCCAATGGGATGAAGGATATCATCTGGTACACTCCGACTCGTCAAGCAGACGGTTCTTATACCGTAACAGCCAAAGCGAGTGACCACGAAAATGCCGATGGCAAGTACGAAGCACAGGTCTTCTATGTAGATGCTCAAGGCAAAAACAAGTTTGTGAAAAAGGCCTTTATCGATTACACAGCTTCTAAACCATCTGCTGATCTGACCATTACAAAATCAGAAAAAGATGGTACCTTCACCATTACGGCTAAGAACCTTCAAGGTTTCGATGGCTACAAAGAAGTGAAGATTCCATTCTGGTCTCAAGCCAATGGGATGAAAGACATTATCTGGTACACTCCGACTCGCCAAGCAGACGGTTCATATACCGTAACGGCCAAAGCGAGTGACCACGAAAACGCTGATGGCCAGTACGAAGCGCAAGTCTTCTATGTGGACGCTCAAGGCCAAAACAAGTTTGTCAAGAAAGCCTTTATTGATTACAAAAATCAATCTCGTCCAACCGGCACTCTCTTGATCCAAAACAACAATAGGGATACGGGTACTTTTGACGTCGTCATCAAGGATGTCTATAGTCCTAAAGGCGTACGGACTGTTCAAGTCCCTACTTGGTCGGATAAGGATGGACAGGATGATCTCCGCTGGTACGAAGCGACTCGTCAAGCGAACGGAGATTATAAGGTATCCATCAAAGCGAGCGATCACAAGAACTCTACTGGTAAGTACCATGTTCACCTTTACTACATTCAAAATGATGGTTCTCGGATTGGTATTGGTACCACGACTACAGACGTGGAGTTCCGAAATGCCATGACCAAGACGCAAGCTTCTATCAAGAATGTCAATGCAACGAACGGGACTTATACAGTAGCTGTAGATCAAGCCCCTCAGGGGCGTCAGATTAAGAACATTCGTGTCGCCGCTTGGTCTAAAGCTCATCAAGAAAATCTTTACTGGTATTCTGCAACGCCGACAGGTATGCACACAGAGATCACAGTTTCTGCTAATAATCACGGTAATGAAGCAGGCAACTATACTACTCACGTCTATGTGGACTACAAAGATGGGGGAGTTGAAGGCTTTAACCTCGGTCAAACAGCCTTGTCTCCACGAAATCAAAAGGTGAATCCACGAACAACCTATTATTCTCAACGTGATCCTCGTTGGGCTGGGAAATATTACGGTGTGAGCAATGTCGATCAGTCAGGTTGTGTACCAACCTCTCTTGCTATGACTTTCACAGATATCCTTGGTAGAACTATTTTGCCAACAACAGTAGCTGATTATCTCTACAACAATACTGATTCATTCAACAAAGGTGAAGCAGGAACAGATTCTGATGGGATTGTAGCTGCCACTCGTGACTGGGGCTTGAAGAGCCAATTGGTTAATGGAGCTGGAGGTATTGCAGAAGCCCTCATGGCTGGCAAGCATGTACTTGCTGCGGTAGGCAATAGCCAATTCACCAGTGATCCTTATACCCATGAGTTGGTCTTGCATGGCTATGATAATGGTAGAACCTATGTCCGTGATCCATATAATAGTGGCAACAACGGCTGGTATTCGATCAATTATCTCCACTCTATTAAGAGTAAAGACCCAATGGATAACAAGCTCGGAGCACCTTTCTTCTCTATTTTTGCATAAGCTAATCAGAAGGCCAATCTGGCCTTCTGTTTTCTTTAAAAACAGGATAAAATCTTCTAATGAAGTTGTTTCGTGATCTGGCGATTTGTGCTATAATACTACTATGTGGGTAGAATCCGTATAAAAAAATGTAAGGGAAGTTAAATGAAAAAGAAAGATCTTATTGTTTATGCTGGGGCAGCGGTTTTATTAGCCTTTTCGACACAACAGGTCAAGGCAGATGAGCAAGTCGCAGCCGATCAAACCTCAGAAAATACTTCAGCTGTCGTTTTGAAAACAACAACGGTATCAGAAACTCAGAATATTGCAACCGATGGGGTGAAAACTGATCAAGCAGTTCAGACAGAAAAATCTGTTGTAACAGAGACAGCACCTGTCACACCGACTGTTGGCAATAACCCGTCTTTTGATAAGGGAACTAGCGACAAGGTTGTATCAGAGAATCCAGCACCTGCTGTGGGAGCTAGTCGCGCTCCCTATGGCGCACGGGCACGGGTGGTAGAAGCGAGAAATGAGAGTGTCCCTCAACAGGATTCTCCGGTTTCTGCAGATTTGAATATTAAAAAATCAGAGTCAGAAGAAGGTACTTTTACTATCACAGCTAAGAATCTCCAAGGATTCGATGGTTATAAAGAAGTGAAGATTCCATTCTGGTCTCATGCCAATGGCATGAAAGACATTGTCTGGTACACTCCGACTCGTCAAGCAGATGGTTCATATACCGTAACAGCTAAAGCGAGTGCTCACGAAAATGCTGATGGCAAGTACGAGGCGCAAGTTTTCTATGTAGATGCTCAAGGTCAAAACAAGTTTGTGAAAAAGGCCTTTATTGATTATACAGCTCCCAAACCATCTGCTGATCTGACCATTACGAAATCAGAAAAAGAGGGTACCTTCACAATCACCGCTAAGAATCTCCAAGGATTCGATGGTTATAAAGAAGTGAAGATTCCATTCTGGTCTCATGCCAATGGTATGAAAGACATTGTCTGGTACACTCCGACGCGTCAAGCAGATGGTTCATACACTGTAACTGCGAAAGCAAATGACCACGAAAACGCTGATGGCAAGTATGAGGCGCAAGTCTTCTATGTGGACGCCCAAGGTCGAAACAAGTTTGTGAAAAAGGCCTTTGTTGATTATACAGCTCCCAAACCATCTGCTGATTTGACCATAAAAAAATCAGAAAAAGAGGGCACCTTCACGATTACTGCCAAGAATCTTCAAGGTTTCGATGGCTATAAGGAAGTGAAGATTCCATTCTGGTCTCATGCGAATGGCATGAAAGACATTGTCTGGTACACTCCGACTCGCCAAGCAGATGGTTCCTACACAGTGACTGCGAAAGCTAGTGATCACGAAAATGCCGATGGCAAGTATGAAGCGCAAGTTTTCTATGTGGATGCCAAGGGTCAAAACAAGTTTGTCAAAAAAGCCTTTATTGATTTCAAAAATCAATCTCGTCCAACTGGCAATCTTATTATTCAAAACAACAACAAGGATACGGGGACTTTTGACGTCATCATTAAGGATGTCTACAGCCCTAAAGGTGTGCGAACAGTCCAAGTCCCAACTTGGTCTGATAAGGACGGTCAAGACGATATTCGCTGGTATGAAGCGACTCGCCAATCAAATGGAGACTACAAGGTATCCATCAAAGCGAGCGATCATAAGAACTCTACTGGTAAGTACCATATCCACCTCTACTACATCCAAAATGATGGCTCTCGTGTGGGTGTTGGAACAACGACTACAGAAGTCGAATTCCGAAATGCTAAGACAAAGACACAAACAGGGATCAAGAATGTTAATTCTGGTGCTGGAACCTATACGGTAACGGTGGATCAAGCGCCTCAGGGACGCCGGATTAAGAATATCCGTGTTGCTGTCTGGTCTAAAGCACATCAAGAAAATCTTTTCTGGTATGCAACAGCACCTTCTGGTATGCACACAGAAGTGCAAGTTTCTACAGCCAATCACCAGTATCAACAGGGAAACTACACCACTCACGTCTATGTAGATTATGTCGATGGTGGTGTTGAAGGATTTAACCTTGGTCAAACAGCCCTCCATCCTCGTGTAACAGCAGATCAAACTGCTTTTAGTCCTCGTGTGCCGAATGGGCAACGGGACCGTGTCTTACGGGCAGCAGCTAGTCTAGTTGGCGTTCGTGGCGGTACCGCAGCTCACCATCAATTGGTTAATGATTATAACAGTGTCAAACCACTTCCAGTGGGGTATGCAGTGAAAACGACCGATGATTGGTGTGATATCTTTGTCACAACAGTCTTCCAGCGGGAAGGTTTGAGCGGTTTGATTGGTCGTGAATGTGGAGTTGAACGTCACATTCAGATCTTCAAACGCTTGGGCATTTGGAATGAAAATGGTGCCTCTACACCAAAAGCAGGGGATATCATCACCTTTAACTGGGATCAAAATAGCCAGCCAAATAACGGCTTTGCGGATCACATCGGAATTGTCGAAAGCGTCTCAAATGGGATCATTCATACCATTGAAGGAAACTCCAACAACCAAGTCCGTCGCAATACCTACCGGATCGGCCATGGCAATATTCGTGGATTTGCAACCCCTCGCTATCAATAATAAAAAAAGAAGCCTGTGGCTTCTTTTTTGAATGAAGACAAAGTCATTCTAAAAACTTTCCTTAGGTGAGTACGGACGTCAGCGAACTTCAAAGAAGTTCCATGACTAATTATTGAGCCTAAGGTCTCAATAATTCCGAGTGCTAGAAACACTATTGTTTCTAGCACTTTTCTCACGGCGGAAAGTTTCAGAAGATGATTGAATAACTCTAAGCAATAAAATTTTTTGTCTTAATGGAAGTTATTAGGTTGTCTATAACAACGGTTTGTTTACATTCTCCAAAGAAGCCCTATGGCTTCTTTTTTTCAATCTTTCAACCCTTCTTCAAAACTCTTGGAAGGGGCTTCGACTTGGATGGTTTCAAGGGTTAATGGATTGGTAAAGGTCAAGCGGTGAGCATGGAGCATGAGTCGCTCTCCGCGTTCAGGGTTATAGAGAGGATCCCCGACAATCGGGTGTCCATGATGGGAGAGATGAACTCGGATCTGATGAGTACGCCCCGTCTTGAGCTGGCATTTGACCAGGCTGTTTCGCCCGATTTTTTTCAATTGCGTCACCTGGGTTTCTGCGTACTGCCCCTTGCGTGGATCGACCAGGCGCTTGCGCCGATCGTGGCGATCGCGTCCAATTTTATCCTTGTAGATAAGGGCCTTTTGCGCTAAACTTCCTTGGATCAAGGCCCAGTACTCACGTTGGATTTTTTTATCTTCCAAAATGCGGTTGAGAATGGGTAGGATAAAAGGATTTTTGGCAAATAAAATCGCCCCGCTGGTTTCCTTGTCTAGGCGGTGCACGACGTAGCAGGTGGATCCAACATAGCTGGAAACATGGTTGAGAAGAGCAATTTCTGTCGGCTCATTGGCATGGGTTTTCATGCCTTCAGGCTTATTAACGATGATGACATGCTCATCCTGATAGAGTTCTTCGACGAGACTCGGGTCTCCGGCTGGGAGCTCTTTTTCAGGGTAATCATCTGTGTCAAAGATCAGCTGGATCTGGTCTCCTTTTTGAACGGGGCTCTGCCAGTTGATGGTCTCGCCATTGACCAAGACGTGCTTCTTGGTTCGTAAAAAATGCCGGATCTTACGGGGAATGAGGAAGTAGTCCTCAAGCAGCTCTTTCACAGTCATCTGGGGAAAGGATTGTGGGATGGTAAATTGATAGTTCATGACCCTATTGTAGCAAAATCTAAGCTTAAAGAAAACTAAATGGGAGAAGGGGATGAGCGATCTTTTCTTGCTAGGACAAGGATAAGGTGTTAAAATAACAGATATGAATAGAATAAAAGAATTATTTGAAAACCTGATCACTTTTTTTAGAAAGGATCATCCCCCAAAAGCGGTGGCAGAAGAAGTGCCAGAAACAGAACTACAGGAAGAGACAGTAGAGCCAACCTATAGTCGCTCAGGCAAGCACAGAAGCAAGCCCCTCTCTCAGCACCCCTTCCGTCGTTTTTGGCGCCGCTTCCATTTGACCAAGATTCTCCTGATCATTGGGCTAGGCTTTAGCCTCTTGACAGGGGGCTATCTCTTCTACCTCGCTAAGACGACCAACGTCAAGGATTTGCAGAGTGCACTGAAGGCGACCACCATTATCTATGATAAGAATGGGGACCAGGCGGGAAGTTTGACCGGGCAAAAAGGAACCTATGTCGAACTCGATGCCATTAGTGAGAATCTGCAAAATGCCGTGGTTGCAACAGAGGACCGGAGCTTTTACAAGAATAACGGGATCAACTATGGTCGCTTCTTCTTAGCGATTTTGACCCTGGGTCGCTCAGGTGGTGGTTCGACTATCACCCAGCAGCTAGCCAAGAATGCTTATCTGTCTCAGGATCAGACGGTGGAACGCAAGGCCAAGGAATTCTTCCTAGCGCTTGAAATCAATAAGAAATACAGTAAAAAAGAGATCCTCACCATGTACCTCAACAATGCCTATTTTGGAAATGGGGTTTGGGGAATTGAGGATGCTTCCAAGAAGTATTTTGGGGTTTCAGCTAGTCAATTAAGCCTGGATCAGTCCGCGGTACTCGCCGGTATGCTCAAGGGGCCTGAAATCTATAACCCGCTCTATTCGGTAGAGAATGCGACCAATCGCCGCAATACTGTCCTCCAAAATATGGTGGCAGCTGGCTATATTGACCAGAAAACAGCTGATCAGTCTGCTGCTGTCGATATCCATGGCCAGCTGGTCGATGCCTATGAAGGCAAGTCGGAGGATTACCGCTACCCATCCTATTTTGATGCGGTTATCAATGAAGCGGTCAATAAATACGGCTTGACCGAAGAAGACATTGTCAAAAATGGCTACCGGATCTACACCGAGCTGGATCAGAATTACCAAGCAAGCATGCAGGTGATCTATGACAATACGGCCCTCTTCCCAGTAGCGGAAGACGGCACGCGCGCAGAATCTGGTAGTGTCGCCCTCGATCCTAAAACCGGAGGGGTTCGGGCTCTCGTAGGGCGTGTCGGAAGCGATCAAAATCCAGGTTTCCGTACCTACAACTACGCTACCCAGGCTGCCCGTAGTCCGGGATCAACCATCAAACCTTTAGTCGTCTATAGCCCAGCTGTTGCTGAAGGTTGGTCGACCAATAAGGAATTGGACAATAGTACCACCCAATATGGAAGCTATGAGGTTAATAACTATGCGGGGATCCAGTCGAGCCCAACGGTACCGATGTACCAGGCTTTGGCAGAATCCCTTAACCTTCCAGCCGTAGCAACGGCGAATGAATTGGGTCTCGATACGGTCTTTGAATACGGGAAAAAATTCGGGCTCAACATGGACAAGGTGGACAAGTCGCTTGCCGTTGCCTTGGGAGCCGGTGTGACAACCAATCCAATGCAGATGGCACAAGCTTATGGAACCTTCGCCAATGGAGGGGTCATGAATGATGCCCATCTCATTACCAAGATTGAAAATGCAAGTGGCCAGGTCGTCAAGAGCCACAGTCAGAAATCAACACGGGTGCTTAGTGGATCCACAACGGATAAGATGACCAATATGATGCTGGGAACCTTCAGTAATGGTACGGGGGTCAACGCTGCACCATATGGTTATACTATGGCAGGAAAAACTGGTACGACAGAGACCAGCTTTAACAAGGACCTCTCTGGAGACCAATGGGTAATCGGCTACACGCCAGATGTTGTCATCAGTCAATGGCTTGGTTTCCCAACGACCGATGAAGGTCATTACCTAACCGATAGTAGTGCTGGAACGGCGTCGGAGATCTTTCGTAATGTCGCAAGCAGTGTCCTGCCTTATACAGACGGTACTCAGTTTGACTCGGTGAAGAACTCCTATGCTGAAAATGGTATTGCGCCAGTCGGAGAAGAAACTACAGAAACAGATAGCAAAGAAGACAAAGGTTTCTTTGAGGATGTCAAAGAGAAGGCATCGAATATGGTCGATGATGCGAAAAAAGCAATCGACGAAGCCGATATCCCAGGAAAAGCGAAAAACGCTTGGGATACCTTCAAAGGCTGGCTTGGTTTCTAATCAAAAAAACGATTCAGAAATTCTTCTGAATCGTTTTGTATTTAAAGTTCACTATCTGACAAGCTAAAGGTATCGCCGTGTTGCAAATCTCCGTACTGGTAGCCCCGTTTGAACCAGCGCATGCGTTGCTCTGAAGTTCCATGGGTAAAGCTATCTGGCACCGAGTAGCCGTAAGCTTGCTCCTGGAGAGTGTCGTCACCGACCGCATGGGCCGCATTCATGGCTTCTTCGATATCACCGATATCTAGAAGGTTTCGGTCTTGAATGGAACGGGCCCAGACACCTGCTAGATAGTCGGCTTGCAGCTCGATGCGGACGCTGATGGCATTTCGTTCCTTTTCAGAAAGTCCTTGCTGCATACGATGGTATTTGCCAAGGATGCCCAGCTCATTTTGTACGTGGTGGCCGACTTCGTGGGCGATGACGTAGGCCATGGCAAAGTCCCCGCTGGCCTTGTATTTGCTTGTCAATTCCTTATAGAAGCTCATGTCCAAATAAATTTTCTTGTCGGTTGGACAGTAGAAGGGACCAGCCGATGCTTGCCCAACCCCACAGCCTGTCTTTGTCCGTCCGGTATAGAAGACTAGCTTAGGCTCTTGGTAGGTCCGTCCTTCGGCTTGAAAGACCTTGTGCCAATGATCTTCTGTTGTCCCAAGGACTTTGCTGACGAACTGGGCATCTGCATCGTCTACATGGGTCTTGTTGGTGCGCGTGACTTGGGTGGACTGGTAAGGCTGAGAAGAAGTCCCATTTCCAAAGAGACCCCCAAGGCTAGCTCCCCCTCCTAGAAGAACCATGAGAAGGATGATGATGATTTTACTCTTGAAGCTTCCGGGCGATAGCAAAATTTGTAAAATGCCCCCGCCAAGGTTACTGTTACCGGAAGACTGGGAGTAGCTTTGCCCTCGACGGTCTTCGATATTTCTACTTTCTTTTAGGTTATCACTTTTCATATTCGTCTCCTTTTATTTTATTTTACCAAAAATGAAGTGAAAACCTGAGTGATAACGCTTTAGATTTACTTTTTTCTTGACAGAAGGTTTTCTGTCCTTGTCAAAACGTGGAAAACTTGCTATAATGAGGTGAACGGAGGCGTTATGGCATTAAAAAAAGCAAGTCTAGCGTGTACGGTTTGTGGGTCACGCAATTACTCCATTAAGTTGAGTGGGACGCCAAAACCAACACGTTTAGAAGTTAATAAATTCTGCAAACATTGCAGCAAATATACCATCCATAAAGAAACACGATAGGAGAGAGTTGTGAAATTCATTAAAGATATTTTCGTCTTACTAAAAGATACAACTTGGCCAAATCGCAAGGAAAGATGGAAAAACTTTATCTCAGTGATTGAGTACACCGCTTTCTTTGTTGCATTGATTTATTTATTCGACAAAGTCATTGCACGTGGCCTATTGCACATGATCAATTTCTTTTAAGAAAAGAAGCCATGAGGCTGGGCAAAAACTGTCCAGCCTTTGATGTTTGATAGGAATAACTACAAGACGCAGTGGCTGATTGCTCAAAGCACTGCTTTGAGGTGGCGGATAAAACTTGCGAAGCAAGTATCCTAAGTCTTTGTTCGCTTTTCAACCTCTTCAACCTCTTTAAATTTCTTGGAATTCTTTCGCACTCCCACTTTTGTGCTCTTTTCTAAAAAATAAATCAGCAAACCTCTTTGCATTCCTGCAAAATGTGGTATAATGAAGCTAGGAAAAGGAAAGCCAAGAGGCTTTTTTTAGTGTGTTCACAAAAGCTCGAGCAGGCTAAACAGAAAGAAAGGATGCCCAAATGGACAGTTTTGATAAAGGCTGGTTTGTATTACAAACCTACTCAGGATATGAAAACAAGGTAAAAGAGAATCTTTTGCAACGTGCGCAAACTTACAATATGTTAGAAAACATCTTGCGCGTAGAGATTCCGACTCAAACCGTACAAGTTGAGAAAAACGGTAAAACAAAAGAAATCGAAGAAAACCGCTTCCCAGGTTATGTCTTGGTAGAAATGGTCATGACAGATGAAGCTTGGTTTGTTGTTCGGAATACACCGAACGTTACTGGTTTCGTTGGATCCCACGGGAACCGTTCAAAACCAACTCCATTGTTGGAAGAAGAAATCCGCAGCATCTTGCTCTCTATGGGTCAAACCGTTCAAGAGTTTGATTTGGATGTCAAGGTGGGCGATACAGTTCGCATCATCGACGGTGCTTTCACAGACTATACTGGTAAGATCACTGAAATTGATAACAACAAGGTGAAAATGGTCATTTCTATGTTCGGTAACGATACGGTTGCAGAAGTAAACTTGAACCAAATTGCTGAATTGTAAGAAAGCGAGAACCCTCCAAGAAAAACTTGGAGGGTTCATTTCTTCGATGTTATTTCAGATCGGAAATAACTTTTAAGTACTTGATAGTTGCAGCAGATAGGACAATTACGATTTTATCATTTTGAGGGGAACCTTGGTTTACATAGAGTATTTGTTAGGATTTTTTGAGGTGTGCTTGGCATAGAAGAGGAGAGCTTTAGGAAAACCATCATTAAGAAAGGACCCAAAGTGCAACAAAAAACCCCTATTGCTAGGGGAATTTTTAAAAGATAAAAGATGATAAAAAATTTTATTATCAAGGCGGTAGACGGATTTGAACCGACGATCAAGCTTTTGCAGAGCCGTGCCTTACCACTTGGCTATACCGCCATAACATATAATATTGTAACCTAAAAAACAAGATAGGTCAAGAAAAACTTTTTGCTTCAAATTATTGTAGATGAAGAATGGTGAAAAAATCTCTCAAATAACTTGCGAATTCTAGTGATTTCTGCTATACTTATAGAGTTGTCTAAGACAGCAAATACTCATCTCGGATCCATTGTGGCACCGTTGCCCTTGTGGTCGTGCTGCAAGTTGACGTCTGAGAGAGGAGAAAAAAACAAAAAAGGAGAAACTACTCATGGCAGTAATTTCAATGAAACAACTTCTTGAGGCTGGTGTACACTTCGGTCACCAAACTCGTCGCTGGAACCCTAAGATGGCTAAGTACATCTTCACAGAACGTAACGGAATCCACGTGATCGACTTGCAACAAACTGTAAAATATGCAGACCAAGCATACGACTTCATGCGTGATGCAGCTGCAAACGATGCAGTCATCTTGTTCGTAGGTACTAAGAAACAAGCTGCTGATGCTGTTGCAGAAGAAGCTGTTCGTGCAGGTCAATACTTCATCAACCACCGTTGGTTGGGTGGAACTCTTACTAACTGGGGAACAATCCAAAAACGTATCGCTCGTTTGAAAGAAATCAAACGCATGGAAGAAGATGGAACTTTTGAAGTTCTTCCTAAGAAAGAAGTTGCATTGTTGAACAAACAACGCGCTCGTCTTGAAAAATTCTTGGGCGGTATCGAAGACATGCCTCGTATCCCAGACGTAATGTACGTTGTGGATCCACATAAAGAACAAATCGCTGTTAAAGAAGCTAAGAAATTGGGTATCCCAGTTGTAGCGATGGTCGACACAAACACTGACCCAGATGATATCGATGTTATCATCCCAGCGAACGATGACGCTATCCGCGCTGTTAAATTGATCACTGCGAAAATGGCTGACGCTGTTATCGAAGGACGTCAAGGTGAAGACAGTGTTGCTACAGTAGAAGCAGAATTGGCAGCTACTGATGGTCAAGCTGATTCAATCGAAGAAATCGTTGAAGTTGTAGAAGGCGACAACGCTTAATTTCATTCAATAAGTAACGAACCTAAGAGGGCAGGGCTCAGCCCGACCCTCTTATTTTATTAAAAAATATAGGAGAACAAAAATGGCAGAAATTACAGCTAAGCTTGTAAAAGAATTGCGTGAAAAATCTGGTGCCGGTGTCATGGACGCTAAAAAGGCATTGGTTGAAGTTGAAGGTGATATCGAAAAAGCGATCGAATTGCTTCGCGAAAAAGGTATGGCTAAAGCAGCTAAGAAAGCTGACCGTGTTGCCGCTGAAGGTTTGACTGGTGTTTATGTCAATGGTAACGTTGCAGCAGTAGTTGAAGTAAACGCTGAAACTGACTTCGTTGCGAAAAACGCTCAATTCGTTGAATTGGTAAACGCAACAGCGAAAGTGATCGCTGAAGGTAAACCAGCTAACAACGAAGAAGCTCTTGCTTTGACAATGCCTTCAGGTGAAACTCTTGAAGCTGCATACGTATCTGCAACAGCTACAATCGGTGAAAAAATTTCATTCCGTCGTTTTGCTTTGCTTGAAAAAACAGATGCACAACACTTCGGTGCTTACCAACACAACGGTGGACGTATCGGTGTTATCTCTGTAATCGAAGGTGGAGACGAAGCACTTGCTAAACAAATCTCAATGCACATTGCTGCAATGAAACCAACTGTTCTTTCATATAAAGAATTGGATGAACAATTCGTGAAAGATGAATTGGCACAATTGAACCACGTCATCGACCAAGATAACGAAAGCCGTGCAATGGTTGGTAAACCAGCTCTTCCACACTTGAAATTCGGTTCAAAAGCACAATTGACTGACGAAGTGGTTGCTCAAGCTGAAGAAGATATTAAAGCTGAATTGGCAGCTGAAGGTAAACCAGAAAAAATCTGGGATAAAATCATCCCAGGTAAAATGGATCGCTTCTTCTTGGACAACACAAAAGTTGACCAAGCCTACACTCTTCTTGCACAAGTCTACATCATGGATGACAGCAAGACAGTGGAAGCTTACCTTGAATCAGTAAATGCTTCAGTTATCGAATTCGTTCGTTTTGAAGTTGGTGAAGGTATTGAAAAAGCTTCAAATGACTTTGAAGCAGAAGTTGCAGCTACAATGGCAGCAGCTCTTAACAACTAAGAATAAAAAAAGAGGTTTCGAAGGAAACCTCTTTTTTGTAAGATAAATTCATCTAAATAACTTTCCTTAGGTGAGTACGGACGTAAGCGAACTTCAAAGAAGTTCCATGACTAAATTAAGATACAAAGGGCGTTCGCGGATAAAGTCAAAATAGGAAGTTTGATGCAGAATCTTTAGATTCTAGGAAGACTTATCTTTTTGACACGATCCGCAGCCCGTGTTCAATTCGTTTTGAATCCATTCGCTTTTCAAATTTTAGGCTCATGCTAAAACAGTTCCCCGAACTGTTTTACTTCCAAAACTCCCGAGTGCTAGAAACATGATAGTTTCTAGCACTTTTCTCACAGCGGAAAGTTTTAGTAGATGACTGAGTAATTCTAATAAATAAATTTTTTTGTTTTATAGAATTTATTAGATTTGAAAAAAACAGTTTGTCTATACTCTTAGAGGAACGGAAACTTCTTTTTTGTAAGTAAAAACTGAAGCCGTTGCTTCAGTCTTTTGGTTAATGTGCGAAGGTATCGATTCCTAAAAGTAGGGAAAGGGTTCCCATGATGAGGCCGGCTAGGATTACCCCTAGCATGACAGCAAGACTACTGCGTTTGAAGTCCCAGTCAAGGATGGAAGCAGCAAGGGCACCAGTCCAGGCTCCAGTTCCGGGAAGAGGAATTCCAACGAAAAGCAACAAGGCCCAGAAAATACCTTTATCTCCCGCAGCTTTCTCTAATTTTTGTCCGCCTCTATGCCCCTTATTTAGACACCAGCTAAAAAAACCTCCGATGACTGGTTTTTTTGCGCCCCAGGTGAGAATATGGCGGGCGAAAAAGAAGATCAGAGGGACGGGGAGAAGATTTCCGATCACTCCGATCAGGAGTGCTGTCCATAAGGGAATGCCATTTGCAATGGCAAAAGGGATGGCTCCACGCAACTCAACGAGAGGAACCATAGAGATCAGGAAGGTAAATATATATTTC
Source organism: Streptococcus sp. 27098_8_186 (assembly GCF_041432055.1). Classification (NCBI taxonomy): domain Bacteria; kingdom Bacillati; phylum Bacillota; class Bacilli; order Lactobacillales; family Streptococcaceae; genus Streptococcus; species Streptococcus sp. 27098_8_186. The sequence goes on along the minus strand of NZ_JAPVYV010000011.1, from coordinate 14,255 downwards.
ATTGGTAATGCCTTTCGATTAGTCTTCTTTATTCTATCGTATCTTCTTCTAATTGGCAACAATTCCAGCTTTGGAATGATCTTTTTAAATCTTTTATCTTGACTTTCTGATGGAGGAAGCATATAATAAAGACATAGTTAATTAGAATCATTATAAAAAGGAGAAATAACATGACAACTATGAAACATGAAGCAGCTACTGATGTAGCAACTTTTGCGCCTTCTAATAAAGAAACTCTTCCAGAAACAAAAGCCCTCTTGAACCAAGTGGTAGCAGATCTCTACGTGGCTCACATTGCTCTTCACCAAGTACACTGGTACATGCGTGGACGTGGCTTTATGGTCTGGCATCCAAAAATGGACGAATACATGGACAGCTTGGATGCAACCTTGGATGAAGTGAGCGAACGCTTGATCACTCTTGGTGGTGCGCCATATTCTAGCATGACTGAATTTTTGGAACACAGCAATATTGAAGAACGCCGTGGAACATTTACAAAAAATGTAGAAGAAAGCTTGACTCGTGTTCTTGAAATCTTCCATTACCTTGACGGCCTTTACCAAAAAGCTTTGGATGTTACTGACGCTGAAGGCGACGATGTAACCAACGATATCTTTGTTGGGGCTAAAGCAGAACTTGAAAAGAACATTTGGATGGTGGCTGCTGAACTTGGTCAAGAACCAGGATTATAAGATCATAAAAAAAATAGAAGCCGTTGGCTTCTATTTTTTTGCTTCGTAGGAGATTTCCACTAATTAAAGGAGTTCTTAATCTAACTATAGTTGGAGCGAAATCGAGGCCTATCGCTCCTATTTTTTTGGTATAGTTAATATGTGATTTTCTGTAAGCGTTCGCAGGTATAAGAAAGCGCTTACAAATTGAATGGTTAATCCTAAGAGGAGGTTTTTATGGGAAAGTCTTTTTTTGAAAAGCGTCCTGTTTTTAGTATTCGTAAGCTCTCAGTTGGAGCTTGTTCTGTTGTGATTGGGATTTCTGCCTTGGGTCTTTCAAGGGTCCATGCGGAAGAAAAGCCAGCCCTCGAAAGTGAGCCGACTTCAATGGAGGCACCAGGTGTTGTGACGGGAAACTCAGAAACGAAAGTTCCTGAAGCTGTTGCAAGGGTTTCAGAAGCTCCAGCTGTCATCACCCCTACCAGAGCTGAGGAAAAGCCAGCGCCTCAAGACGAAGGCCAGCCCGTTTCAGTTTCATCTGAGCGTGGTACAGGAACGGAAGCAACAGCTGCTCCAGATCAAAATCGTGTAGCGGAGGATATTGTGCAAGATCGAGAACGTGATTTTAATAAAGATTGGTATTTTAAATTAAATGCGGCTCCTGGTGCAGAAGGGCGTCAAGTGGATGTCAAGGATTGGAAAAAATTAGATCTTCCTCATGACTGGTCTATTTTCTTTGATTTCGATCACAACTCTCCTGCTCAAAATGAAGGGGGGCAATTAAACGGAGGGGATGCTTGGTATCGAAAGACCTTCCGTTTGGACGATAAAGATCTAGATAAGAAGGTCCGCTTGGAATTTGGCGGGGTTTACATGGATTCCAAAGTCTATGTAAACGGACAATTCGTCGGTCATTATCCAAATGGCTACAATGCCTTTTCTTATGATATTACTCCTTATTTGAATGCGGATGGAAGCGAGAATACCATCGCCGTTCATGTGGTCAATCAACAACCAAGTAGCCGTTGGTATTCTGGTAGCGGGATTTACCGGGATGTTAAGCTGATTGTGATGGACAAGGTTCATTTAGCGCAGTATGGGACTACGATTACGACCCCTCAGTTGGAGAAACAGCAAGATGGGGCAGTGGATACAGTGGTGAAGAGTCGCATTGTCAACCAGGATGATCAAGCCCATAGTATTTATGTGGAATATGAAATTGTCGATCAAAATGGCCAAGTGGTGAGCGAAAAAACACGCAGTGAAGCACAAGCTGTTCTAGCAGGTCAAGAAATCAACCTATCTCAAACCCTCCATGTTGAAAAACCAACCCTCTGGGATGTGAAAACGGATCATCCAGCTCTCTATACCTTGTATACGCGTGTTTATCGGGATTCGCAGTTGGTCGATGTGCAAAAGGAACGCTTTGGTTATCGCTATCTGAACTGGACGCCAGAAGGTGGCTTCTTCCTGAATGGGGTGGCGACGAAATTCCACGGGGTATCCCTTCACCATGACCACGGGGCTCTTGGAGCTGAGGAAAATTACAAGGCTGAATACCGTCGTCTCAAACAGATGAAGGACATGGGAGTCAATGCGATCCGGACGACCCACAACCCAGCCAGTGAACAAACCTTAAAAATTGCAGCTGAGTTGGGCTTGATGGTCCAAGAAGAAGCTTTTGATACCTGGTATGGTGGCAAGAAACAATACGATTACGGTCGTTTCTTTGAAAAAGATGCCACTCACCCAGAAGCTCGTAAGGGGGATACTTGGTCAGATTACGATCTACGGACCATGGTAGAGCGGGGCAAGAACAATCCAGCTATTGTCATGTGGTCAATCGGTAACGAAGTCGGTGAAGCAGATGGATCAGACAAATCTGTCGCAACTGTTCGTCGGTTGGTCAAGACCATCAAAGACGTGGATGCAACCCGCTATGTCACTATGGGAGCTGATAAATTCCGCTTTGGTGATGGATCAGGAGGCCATGAAAAGGTAGCAGCAGAGCTCGATGCGGTTGGATTTAACTATTCAGAAGCCAACTATGAAAGCTTACGGGCCAAACATCCAAACTGGCTCATTTATGGATCAGAAACCTCTTCTGCAACGCGGACACGGGGCTCATACTATCATCCTGAAAGAGAATGGGTCGGCAGCAACCAAGAAGACCGCCATTATGAACAATCAGACTACGGCAATGACCGGGTTGGTTGGGGTCGGACAGCAACCGCCTCTTGGACCTTTGACCGTGATCATGCCGGCTATGCAGGACAATTTATCTGGACCGGTACGGACTATATCGGTGAGCCAACCCCATGGCACAACCAAAATGATACACCTGTGAAAAGTTCTTATTTCGGTATTGTAGATACTGCCGGCCTTCTAAAGAATGATTTTTACCTTTACCAAAGTCAATGGGTATCGGCTGAGAAACATCCAATGGTGCATCTCTTACCACATTGGAACTGGGACAATCCAGAATTAGCCAATCGTGTCATGGATGAAGAAGGACGGATCCCTGTTCGTGCCTTCTCCAATGCCCGCAGTGTGGAATTGATTGTCAATGGGAAATCACAAGGAGTCAAGACCTTTACTAAGAAGACCACAGCAGATGGCCGGACCTACCAAGAAGGGGCAAATCCGGATGAACTCTATCTAGAGTGGTTAGTCCCTTATGTACCAGGCAAGGTGGAAGCTATTGCCCGCAACGAAGCAGGAGAAGTGATTGCCCGCGATCAGATTAAAACAGCTGGGAAGCCAGCCGGTGTTCGTCTGTTGAAAGAAGAACACGCCATTGCAGCAGACGGCAAGGATCTGACCTATATTACCTATGAAATCGTCGATGAAGAAGGTCGTGTGGTCCCAACTGCCAATAACTTGGTGCATTTCCATCTGCATGGACAAGGTCAAATTGTCGGTGTCGATAATGGGGAACAAGCCAGCCGGGAACGCTACAAAGCGCAGGAAGATGGCTCATGGCAACGTCGGGCCTTTAACGGCAAAGGGGTTGTCATTGTCAAATCAACGGAGCAAGCAGGTGCCTTTACCCTGTATGCAGACTCAGACCGCTTGCAGTCAGACCAAGTCAGCCTCTTTACTGGTAAGAAGGACCAGGAAGAACGCTCTGTCTTGGGAGTCGAACCGGTTCGAACTCAAGTGTACTTGGGACAAAATCCTGAACTTCCAAGTCACGTATCTGTTGTTTATAGTGATGGCAAGGCCCAAGAAGAAGCCGTTGAATGGGATGCAGCAGACTATAGTCGTGCTGGCCAAGTCCGGGTGACAGGTCATGTTCAAGGACGGACGGTCGAAGCTCTGGTCGATGTGATCGGTGTGGAGCAAGTCCTTCCAGTTATCAAACAAATCCCACAGGGAGCAGATCTAGCGACAGTGGATAAGACTGTGCAATTGGTCTTCACAGATGGCCGAACAGTTAGCTATGAAGTTGATCAATGGACCTTGGAAGCTGGTCAAGAAGATCAGTTGTCCACACCAGGTGCTCGCTTGAAGGCGACAGGTCTCCTAGGCAATGGGGAAGCCGTCCAAGCGACGCTAGTGGTTGCAGGTGGAACAGTCAGCAAGGCTAAGAAACCAACTGTGCAGCTAGATGGGGTAGCCCTTCCAAAATTTGGTAGTGGCAATCATACTATTTTCCGTCCGCTGGCTTATGGGCAAGAGCCTGGTCAAGTCACAGCAAGTGCAGAAAATGCCCAAGTGACGGTCCTACAAGCTAGCCGCGAAAATGGTTTGAAGGCTCAAATCTTTGTGGCTGCTCAGGATACGGGAGCTGTCCAGACCTATGTGGTCCAATTCCAAGAAGAAAGTCCACAGATCCAGCGCCTAGAATTGCGTCTGCCAGAAGGACAGGAACTCAAGGAAGACCAAACGGTACCACTTGAAGTCATTGCCCATTACCAAGATGGTAGCCAGGCAAGTTTCAAAGCAGATCAAATCGATGTGAAGACAAGAGCTGGTAGTCAAGGAAAAGCGGTCGCAAGCAAGAAAGGTTTGGAACTACGGGAAGCAGGATTGATTCATTTACAAGCTAGCTTCCAAGGACAAACAGGGGAATTAACCTTTACCATCACGCCAAATCCAGAAGAAAAGACAGTTGTCAAGGTGCGTCCTGTACGGATCAGCACCGATCGAAACGTTTTGCCAGCTCTTCCAGAGACCGTCTTGGTCGAGTATGATAAGGGATTCCCGAAAGAAAAACGTGTGACCTGGGATGCCGTAACCGCAGATCAAGTCAAGGATTATCATAGCTTTACAGTCACAGGTCATGTAGAGGGTGTGGAAAAAGAAGCCCAAGCTCAAGTAACGGTTGAAGGCATTATCGCTGTAGAAGAAGTCAGCACGACAACGCCAGTTGGTGAAAAACCAGCCCTTCCAGAAAGCGTGCGGACTTATCACTCCAATGGCAAGACCTATGCTGCCAAGGTGGCCTGGGATGCGGTCGATCCGCAACTCTTGGCCCAAGAAGGAGAAGTTGTCCTAGCCGGTCGTGTAGAAGGAACCAACCTTCCAACCCGTCTTCATATTCGTGTTTCTAGCACCACAGTCAAGGGAGCCAATGTAGCAGAGCAATGGACAGGATCAGTCTTGCCACTCGCCTTTGCAAGTGACTCTAACGATGCGGATCCAGTTGCTAAGGTCAATGATAAGGTCATCTCCTTTACCGATGCTCCAGCTAACCGTTGGACCAACTGGGGCCGTGACAATGCGGAAGATTCTGTTGGTATCTTGTTTGGAGATTCTGGTATCTTGACCAAGCGAGCAGTGGACAACCTCCATGTTGGTTTCCATGAAGACCACGGCGTTGGGGCTCCAAGTGAGTATGTGATTGAGTACTATACAGGGGAACAAATCCCAACTGTTCCAAGCAATCCAAATCGCGTCAAAGACGAAACAGACCATCCATTTAACAATCCAGCCAACTGGAAAGAAGTCAGCAACCTAACCGTTGAAGAACCGGTAGCAGCTGGCAAGATGAATCATTTCAGTTTTGATAAAGTCGACACCTATGCCGTTCGGATCCGCATGAAGACACCAGAAGGCAAACGTGGAAGCTCTATTTCAGAGATTCAGATCTTTGCCAATAAGGTTGCGGCAGAAGAAAAGAGCCAGGTGACCATTCGTGTCAACGGTGAGGTTTTACCAGGAGTTAATCCAAGTGTGACCGATTACTACATCGATGCGCGTGATCGGGCTTATCCACAAGTGGAAGCGACAGCTAGCCATAACGGTCTTGCAACGGTTGTGCCAAGCGTCCATGAAGGTGAGCCAATCCGTGTCATCCATAAAGCAGAAGATGGTACTATCTTACAAGAATACCGCCTCCATCTCACAAGTGATGCAGAAAAACTGAAACAAGCTGCTCCAGTAGCAGTAGAAGCAGGCAGACGTTTTGTAAAAGTCGGTCAAGATCTAGTTCTACCATCTACAGTAGGTGTCTACTTTAAAGGGGACGCAGGTTATGAACGCAAGGAACTGACGGTGGACTGGAAGCCTCTACCAGCTGATGCACTTTCTCATGAAGGCAGCTTCACGTTAGAAGGGAAAGTCCTCGGCTATGATCTGACAGCTCAGCTGACCGTCCGGGTGTCAGAAAAGACAGGAGAAATCCTCTCTGTGAACCGTGACTACAATGCAGAGGATACCAGAGCATTTGCTAGTGAAACCAACGATCTCGATCCAAATCAAATCGACTATATCGATTACATCAATGATGGTGGCTACAACGAGTACTACCGTTGGACCAACTGGAAGAGAGAGCCGGATCAAACAGAAGTGTTTGCTGGTCTCATCTTCAAGAAAAATGGTCAAGTAACAGAGCGCTTAGTCAATAAAGTAGCGGTCGATTTCTTTGCAGATCAGGAAACCGGTCTGCCAACGAAAACGGTTCTTGAACGCTACATTGGTCCAGACTTTGATGTTCCGGATGATTATGGCAATCTGAAGAATCTTCCAGATCATCCATTTAACCAGGCCTCTAACTGGGAAGAAATCCCGTACAGCTTGGATTATGCCTTTGAGCCTGGTTATATCTCTAACCTCAGCTTCAACGAAACCAGAACGAAAGCCATCCGTTTAAGAATGGTCCGTGATGAACATCTAAAAGGAATTGGAATCGTTGAATTGAGCGCCTATGCTCCAACAGAAGAGGCCCAGGCAACAACTGACGTTACGATCCAAGTGAATGGCAAAGACCTAGAAGGTTTTAAACCAGATGTGACAGATTATCATCTAGAGTATGAGGGAGAACGTCCAATCGTTTCAGCACAAGGCAAGAATGGAACAGCCGTTACGGTCATCGATGCTAAAAGTGCCAATGCTCCGGTTCTTGTCAAGGTTGTCTCAGAAGATGGCAAGCTCGAAAAAGTATATCAACTTTCTCTCTCCGCAAAAGCACCTACAGGCTCAGCCATTCCTGAAGAAGGGGTTAAGAATCTGGTCCATACCAAACCAGAGTTGGTGATTGAGCCAGAAGAGATGGACTTTGAACGCTTAGAACGTCCAAATGCGGATCTTCCAAAAGGTCAGAAACGTGTGGTTCAAGAAGGTCAAAAAGGCCGCAAATTGCGCTTGGTGGAAGTTTCTCAAGAAAATGGTGTGGAAAGCCGGAAGGAACTGGATGCCTTTGTAGAGCTAGATCCAGTGGCAGAAATCACAGAGGTGGGCACGAAAGAAGTACTTCCAGACACTCCACAACCAGAGCCACAACCGCAACCGCAGCCAGATCCACAACCACAACCGCTTCCGAACCCAGAGCGTCCTCATGTCTCAGAAGGACCAGTAGCTACCGCAACTCCTCAAGCATCTCTTGAGGTCAAAGCGGTGCGTCAGGAAGGGACAGATGCAGTAGGGAAGGAAGTCGAGAAAACAGCTCAAACACCAGCAGTTTCAGCTGCTCCAGTTTCCGAAGGTAGATTACCAAATACGGGAACGGAAGAAAGTGTCGCAAGCCTCGTTGCTGGAATCCTAGCGGCGGGCCTTGCCAGTGCTGTGCTGGACGATCAGAAAAAAAGAGCCAATAAGGCCAAGTAAAACAGCTAGAGAAACTAGCAAAAAACGGTGAAAAGTTCACAGGTAAAAGAAGGAGGATGGGGAAGCCCCACCCTCTTTACCTGGTGACATAAAGGAATAGAATATGGGAAAAAGATTATTTGATAAGATTGGCATTCGTAAACTCTCAGTAGGCGTCTGCTCGGTAATCGTAGCGACTTGTTTTTTAGGTGTCACTACCAGTTACGCAGAGGAATAAGCTGAGAATAGTGAACCACGTGAAGAACGGGTTGAAACGAGCGATGTCGATCATCAAGGAAAGGAGGAGAAAACTATGAACGAGCACCAAGAAGAATCAGAACAGCCCTCACCAGCTACTAGTGAGAAAGAAAATCGCACAGTTGGCCAAGGGACAGAAGCAAGCCAACCAGTCGCTTCTCTAGATGAGGAGTCTGAGATTGTGGATTACGGACCGCTTCCAAGCAAGGCCCAAATGCAATACCACCGCGAAGAACTAGCGGCTTTCATCCACTTTGGGATGAATACTTACTACGATCGTGAGTGGGGAGATGGGCAAGAAGATCCTTATTATTTTTATCCAGAGCATCTTGATACCGATCAGTGGATCAAAACCCTGAAGGATACTGGCTTTAAACGGACTATCATGGTTGTCAAGCACCACGATGGCTTCCTCTTGTACCCTTCCAAATACACCGACCATACCATTGCCAAAAGTGGTTGGAAGGATGGAAAAGGTGATGTCCTAGCCGAGGTTTCTGCTTCTGCCAGCAAGTATGACATGGACATGGGGGTCTACCTCTCGCCTTGGGATGCTCACAGCCCACTCTACCATGTGGATACAGAGGACCAATACAACGAATACTATCTCAACCAGCTTAAGGAAATCCTTGAAGATCCAAAATATGGGAATAAGGGTAAGTTCGTAGAAGTCTGGATGGATGGAGCGCGTGGCGATGGGGCTCAAAAGGTCACCTATACCTTTGACAAGTGGTTTGAAGCCATTCGCAAGGCCCAAGGGGATATTGCTATCTTCTCTGCTGAGCCCACCAATGTTCGTTGGATTGGAAATGAAAAGGGGATTGCAGGAGATCCGGTTTGGCAAAAGGTCAATCCAGATAAGATCCGCAACAATCCATCTAATAGCTACCTCAATCACGGGGATCCGGAAGGGAAGCAATACTCAGTGGGAGAAGCCGATGTCTCTATTCGCTCCGGCTGGTTCTACCATGACAATCAAGAGCCTAAGTCCTTGCGCGAATTGATGAACATTTACTTCAAATCGGTCGGCCGTGGAACCCCGCTTTTGCTCAATATTCCACCCAATCAAGATGGGAAATTTGCGGATGCCGATGTGGCCCGTTTGAAAGAATTCCGTCAGACCTTGGACCAACTCTACAGTGTGGACTATGCGGCAGGAGCTTTGGTCGAAGCTGAATCGACACGATGCAATCCGCTCTACAAGGCCAGCCATTTGACAGATGGCGATGAAAAGACCAGGTGGGCCCCCGCTGATGATGCCAAGAACGGTTCTTTTGTCCTCGATCTTGGAAAAGAGCAACACTTTGATGTGGTAGAGCTCAAGGAAACGATCGAGAAAGGCCAACGGATTTCTGCTTTCACCATTGATGTGGCAGTGAATGGCCAATGGGTTCCTTATGGGGCTGGCTCAACCGTTGGATACCGCCGTTTGATCAAAGGGCAACCGGTTGATAGTCGCTATATCCGGGTGTCCATCACCGATGCCCAAGCTACTCCAATCTTGAACGGAGTCTCTGTCTATAAGACGCCAGCTAGCATTGAAGAAACCGATGGCTATCCGCTTGGTTTGACCTATTATTCTGACCGGACAGCTGAGCGGGCCAATGGCCAATGGAATGAAGAGGGAGAAGGCGTTCGAGGCACCTCTATGTGGACCAAGGAAAAGGGAGCTTCCGTAACCTATCAGTTTGAGGGCACCAAGGCCTATGTGGTCGCAACCGTCGACCCTGGTCATGGGGAAATGGATGTCTATGTCGATGGACAAAAGCTAGCGACGGTCAATACCCAAAGCTCGAGCCGCAACCGCAGCCAAAAGGTCTATGAAACACCGGACTTGGCAACAGGATCCCACACCTTGACCTTGGTCAATAGCAAGGGAGATGCGATCGCAATGGAAGGGATTTATGCCCTCAATAATCAAGAAAAGGGGCTCTTTGAGTTTGCTCAGCCAACCCTAGCTGTTAAGAAAGGCGACCCAGCGCAAGTCGTCGTCAAGAGAAAAGGTGGCTATAAAGGAAGTGCCAGTCTTAAATTGATCACAGAACCAGGAACAGGGGTTCATGGCAAGGTCTACAAAGATACCAACGTCACCCTTGAGTTCGCAGATGGCGAAACGGAAAAAACAGTCCAAGTCCCAACCCTTGATTTTGTTGGAAAAGCGAACGATGTCTATGACTTTAAGGTCAAATTGTTGCATCCAGATCAGGGAAGCCTGGTCGGTTTTATTCCAGATCTGACAGTCCAAGTGATGAACGAGGACTAGCTGCCAAAAAATCGCAAAGCAGTGGATGACCAAGAACCGAAAATGCATGATATTGAAGGCTGGACAAAAACTGTCCAGCCTTCACTGTTTGATAGAAATAACTGTATGACGCAATGATTGAGTGCTCAAAGCACCGCTTTTGAGGTGGCAGATAGGGCTTGCGAAGCAAGTTTCCTAAGTTTATGTACACCTTTCAAGTTCCAAAGACGACCTATGGTGGCAGAAACAATATTTTCTTCAATCTCAACCTTCAACAGTCTCTCAGGCTGTTGAAGTTATGTGGGGTGGGAAAATTGAAAAGGTTTTGGGAACTTTTTCAACCGTTTTCAATTTCAAGAGTTCTTTCCTACTCCCTTATTTTTCTCCTTTCCTTAAGAGATTCCTATTTCCATAGAGTCTTTGCTTTATTTACAGCCGTAAAAATTGTATAATAGTCAAATAAGGTCAATGATGAGAAGGAACACTCCAAGGCCATTTTTTATGGGCCAAAGAGCAGAGCATCCATCTAGAAAAAAACAAGTCAGAAAGGAGCATCATGGCAAATAAGAACACATCTGATAGCATTGAAGCTTATATCAAGGCCTTGCTGGCTCAAGCTGGCATGGCAGAGCTCAAAAGAAGTGAGTTAGCCGATGTCTTTCAGGTTGTACCCAGTCAGATTAACTATGTCATTAAGACCCGCTTTACCGAAAGCCGAGGGTATATTGTAGAAAGTAAGCGCGGTGGGGGTGGCTATATCCGCATTGGCAAGGTCCAGTTTTCAGATCACCATCAGATGCTCCAAGACCTGGCAGCCAATATTGGAGAGACCATCAGCCAGCAGGTCTTTAATGATATCCTCCAGATGCTCTATGAAGAAAAATTATTGACAAAACGTGAGGCTCAGCTCTTGCTTGCGACAACCTCCGATGAGGTCCTAGGTCGAGATGCTCTCATCCTACGAGCAACGATGCTGAAAAAAATCATTCAACAAGTAGATAGAAAAGGAAATACCGACTAGATGAACTATTCAACAGCACTGTTAGAAAGTATAGAAGCGGCCCAAATACTAGCAGGGCACTATCAGGGGAACACCTTAGATACTTGGCATCTCTTGACGGCTATGGCCAATAATCCCTATAGCGTGGCAGGTTCTGTACTTAACGATTATCCTATGCAGATCGATGAGTTTCAGGATGCAGCGGAGCATATTACAGGCCAAGCTTTTCAAAGCGACAATCGGTATGAAATCTTCCCATTTTCTTATCGGATGGAAGCCATTATGAAGCACGCAAGGGAGATTGCCCAGGTTCTTCATGCCAAGACCTTGGGAACAGAGCATGTGCTCCTCTCTCTTCTAGCAGACCGTGGGACCTTGGCGAGCCAAGTCATGGAATTTGCCGGATTTGCCTTTACAGAGCAAGACAAGGGAGTTCCTATCGCCTCCCTTCGAAAGAATCTTGAGGACAAGGCAGGCTGGGATAAGAATGATATCAAAGCCATTCGGAGCCTTTATCGGGCCCAAAATCCTAACCGTCAAACCATGGGAAATATGATGGGCATGCCCCCAAGCACCAGTGGAGGTCTTGAAGATTATACCCGTGATTTGACGGAAATGGCGCGTGCAGGCCAGCTTGAGCCTGTGATTGGTCGGGATGCAGAGATTTCACGCATGATCCAAATCCTCAGCCGCAAGACGAAGAACAATCCTGTATTGGTGGGAGAGGCAGGGGTCGGAAAAACCGCCCTTGCATTAGGTCTGGCCCAGCGTGTCGCTAGTGGCAATGTTCCAGCTGAAATCGCGCAAATGCGTGTTCTTGAATTGGATCTCATGAATGTCGTTGCAGGGACGCGCTTCCGTGGGGACTTTGAAGAACGGATGAACAATATCATCCAGGACATCGAAGAAGACGGTCACGTGATTCTCTTTATCGATGAACTGCATACCATTATGGGGTCAGGATCCGGTATTGATTCAACCTTAGACGCAGCCAATATTCTAAAACCAGCCCTGGCACGAGGAACCTTGCGTACAGTTGGAGCAACGACACAAGATGAGTACCAAAAGCATATCGAAAAAGATGCAGCCCTTTCTCGGCGTTTTGCGAAAGTCACCATTGAAGAGCCAAGTGTTGCAGATAGCATCCAAATTCTCCAAGGCTTGAAAGAAACCTACCAGGACCACCATCATGTGACCATTACCGATGAAGCGATCGAAACAGCTGTCAAATATGCCCACCGCTATTTGACCAGCCGTCAATTGCCAGATTCAGCCATTGATCTCTTGGATGAAGCGGCAGCTACTGTACAAAACCGAGATTCCAATGGTCACGTAAAAGAAGAGTTGACCGCCTTAGACCGGGCTTTGATGGATGGCAAGTGGAAGAAAGCAGCCCAACTCTTAGAAGTAGAGGCCGCTCCCATTGTCTACAAAAAAGAAGTCACTGACCAAGATGTCTTGGTGACCTTGAGCCAATTATCTGGTATTCCAACTCAAAAACTGACTCAAACCGATGCCAAGAAGTACTTAAACTTAGAAACAGAATTGCACAAGCGCGTGATTGGTCAAGACCAAGCCGTTTCGAGTATCAGTCGGGCTATTCGACGCAATCAATCAGGTATCCGTAGCAATAAACGTCCGATCGGTTCTTTCATGTTCCTAGGACCTACCGGTGTCGGAAAAACAGAGCTAGCCAAAGCTTTGGCGGAGGTTCTGTTTGATGATGAATCGGCCCTCATCCGTTTTGATATGAGTGAGTACATGGAAAAATTCGCGGCCAGTCGCCTCAACGGAGCCCCTCCAGGCTATGTGGGCTACGAAGAAGGAGGCGAGTTGACCGAGAAAGTCCGCAACAAACCATATTCAGTTCTCTTATTTGATGAGGTGGAAAAAGCCCACCCAGATATTTTCAATGTCCTTTTGCAAGTCTTGGATGACGGAGTCTTAACCGATAGCAAAGGCCGGAAGATTGACTTCTCCAATACCATTATCATCATGACCTCAAACCTGGGAGCAACAGCCCTTCGGGATGATAAGACCGTTGGCTTTGGTGCCAAAGATATTCGCTTTGACCAAGCCAATATGGAAAAACGCATGTTTGAAGAGTTGAAGAAGACCTATCGTCCAGAGTTTATCAACCGGATTGATGAAAAGGTGGTCTTCCATAGTCTCTCAAGCGAGGACATGCAGCAGGTGGTGAAAGTCATGGTCAAACCGCTCATCGCGACCTTGGCTGAACAAGGCATGACCCTCAAATTCCAGCCTTCAGCGCTCAAGTTGCTAGCAACCAAAGGGTACGATCCAGAAATGGGAGCTCGCCCACTCCGTCGTGTCTTGCAGACCGAAGTGGAAGATCAACTAGCAGAGCTATTGCTGAAAGGGCAAGCCCAAGAAGGGCAAACGATCAAGGTTGGAACGACAGCTGGAACGATCAAGTTTGAGATTGTCTAGGAGGACGTCATGACGCTTCAGCGATTAACCCGTATTTCGCTTTTGGCGGCCCTTTGTGTCGCTCTACGTCAGGCTTTTGCCCCTTTTCCAAATGTCCAACCTATTTCGGCCATCTTTTTTCTATTGGTGATGTTTGAAGGGTATAGCTTTGCTTTTCTTGTGATGATGATCACCATGTCTGTCTCCGCCTTTTTCCTGGGGATGAGCCTGATTGTGTTCTTTCAGATTGTCGCCTTTGGCTGTTTGATGCTCATTTGGCGCATCAGTTACAAGTGGTTGCCTTTTGTCCTTCAGGTCCTTTTTGTGGGCCTACTGTCCTTTGCTTATGGGGTCTTGATCGATAGTGTTTATGCCTTGATGTACCATATTCCTTGGTGGACCTATGCTTTGGTCAATGGTTTTAGTTTTAACCTTGCCCATGCTCTATCGACGATCATTTTCTATCCCATTATCTATCAAATCTTTAGGAGATTTTATGTTGAAAAAAACCATTTCTAGCTTGATGACCTTACTTGCAGCTCTTCTTTTATCGAGTTGCGCTCCGTCTCATAGTACAAACAATCAAACAACTGCTTCTAGCACAGAAGTTGCCAAGAAAAACGAA